>JAAZGX010000114.1 GCA_012511005.1 Clostridiales bacterium | reverse complement strand
TTGAACAGTCAAAAAGGTTTTATATCAGCACAAATCACTTCTACCCCGTTAAAAAGGTAAAAGTAAAAATAAAAGGATGCTGAATTCATAAGTTTGCGTTTCATTTCGCAAAACCCTTTCAAAAACTTTCTATTATTCTTATATCATATAAAAATTTTCCTGTCAAGCATTTTATTAAATATTTACAAAAAAACAGAAACCGTACTATATAATATGCCGAATTGAAGAAGGTTGACTTTCTTGCTGAGAAACTGTAAAATATAGGTAACAGTCCTTGTGTTTTACGGGCTTTAATAAAAAGGGAAAAGAGGGATTTAGTTTGATTACGAAACAACATAGACTTATAGATGTTGAAAGGGACGCCGCTGCAAATGAGTATTTGCGAGCCTTTACTTCAATTGATATTGTGCGCCGTATATTTTTTCCTTTGAGGTACTTTAAGTTTGAAACGCTTTCAAAAATCCCGGGCGGTATGTTTAATGATATGCATAACTTTGTAAACGGAGAGCCTGATGTTTTCCCGAAAGAGCATGAGCGGCGCAGTCCGTTATGGGGAGATGAAATGCCGTATGATATCGGCGGCGAAAGACCGTACATAGTTTCGTATTATATTGATAAAGAGGCGCCCGCGGTACTTGTTGTCCCCGGCGGTTCATATACGGGCGTCGCAATGCACCATGAGGGGCTGTTAGTAGCCGAGGCGCTCAATGAATTGGGTTATCACGCTGTAATTTTGCGCTACCGCACATCACCTAACAGATACCCAAGTTCTCATCTTGATATATACCGTGCTATGCAGTTAATACGCAAGCATGCCGCCGAAAATAAGGTGATTTCGGATAGTGTATACGCTATGGGTTTTTCCGCGGGCGGGCACCTTGTAGGGAGTATGACCGGCGTTTATGAGGAGTTAAAAGAGCAAACGGGAGAGTTAAAAGATGTAGAAGCTTTACCGAACGGGCTTATTTTAGGGTACCCTCTTATTAATTTTGATTTTAAGGTTTTTGGCGTTTCCGCAGGTATATTTCTGCTTGGCTCCGGGTATGACAAGGTACTTGCCACAAGAATTTCCGCTCACAACTTAGTTGATAGAAACTATGTGCCGACATATCAATGGTCACTAAAAGGCGACCCGCTCGTAAAAATAGACGGCAACTGCCGCCTTATGAAAGAGGCGCTCGATAAACACAAAATACCAAACCAGCTTCATATATTCACGGGCGAGCAGCACGGGACAGGGCTTTCAATTGGAACTAAAGCAGAAGTATGGTTCAAAGAATCTCTTGACTTTGTAGAAAAGCACAACAGAAAAGCCGCCGAAGTTAGATATTAGATTAATGGAAAACGGAAAAGTAAGTGTCTGTGACGCATTGACGCATTATAATAAAAGAGGGCAAATTCTTTTTGAGCTGAAAATCTATTTTTAATTCAAATTCAAGTGAGGACGAAGTCCTCCCGCAATTTTCTATTTTCGATTTAAAAATACCAATGTGTTTGTACAAAAAAATAATTGACACGCATAACAAGGTATGCTATACTAAACGAGCAATTTTGCGCTTATTACGGTGTAAAATTATTGATATTTGGAATTCCCTTGGGAAACCGGGCGAGACCTCGTCTTTATGGAAACCTTGGTAGAGAGTCGGTGTCATGGCTGAAAGCACCGTCAAGGGAGTAGTAGAACGGAGCAACACTCTGCCTGTTTAATTAAATATGAATGAAGTGGGCGCAAAGCGTCTAATGTGGGTGGCACCGCGGGAAAATTCTCGTCCCTCAGAAACAGTTTTGTTTTTGAGGGGCTTTACTATTAAGGAGGATTAATATGAATCCGTACAGAACGCACAATTGTGATGAATTAAGAAAAAAGGATATCGGTCAACAGATAAAGTTAGCCGGTTGGGTAGATACTATTCGTGACCACGGAGGTGTAACATTTATACATCTTCGCGACCACTATGGTATAACGCAAATAGTCATTAATGACGATGCTATGATGAACGGAGTTAACCGCGAATGCGTTGTCTCTGTTGAAGGCGTTTTGCGTGAGCGCGATGCTGAAACGATTAATGCAAAGCTCTCTACGGGAGAAGTGGAGCTAAAAGTTGATAATTTGACTGTATTAGGCAAATCTGTATCACAGCTTCCGTTTGATATTGATGAGTCTGTAAACACTCGTGAGGATGTGCGCTTAAAATACCGATTTTTAGATTTAAGAAATCCGGCTGTGCATCGTAATATTGTTATGCGTTCTGAGATTACCCGTTTTCTTCGTATGAAAATGGAGGAATTGGGTTTTATTGAAATACAAACGCCAATACTTACTTCATCATCACCGGAGGGTGCAAGGGATTACTTAGTACCCAGCAGAAAACACAAAGGTATGTTTTATGCCTTGCCGCAAGCTCCTCAAATATTTAAGCAGTTGCTTATGGTATCGGGATTTGACAGGTATTTTCAAATTGCTCCCTGCTTTCGAGATGAGGATTCAAGGGCTGACCGTTCACCGGGCGAATTCTATCAACTGGATTTTGAGATGGCTTTTGCAACACAGGATGAAGTGTTTTCAGTGGCGGAAAAAGTAATGTGTGATACATTTTCAGCGTTTTCTGATAAGAAGATAAGCGCGGCTCCTTTTAAGCGTATTCCCTTTGCCGAATCCATGTTGAGATATGGTACAGATAAACCGGACCTGCGAAACCCCCTCATTATTGAGGATTTAACAGATTTTTTTGCCGATGTGGACTTTGCTCCCTTTAGGAAAAAGCCTGTCAGGGGCATTGTAGCGCCGGATTGCGCTGCATCTTCTAAGTCTTTCTTCGAAAAGATGTTAGCATTCGCTACAGAAGAAGTCGGTATGAAGGGATTGGGGTATATTTCTGTGCTTGAAGGAATGGCGCTAAAAGGTCCCATCGTAAAATTCCTAACGGCTGAAAAGCAGCAGCTGTTAATAAATATGCTTGGATTGAAAGAAAACGACACGCTGTTCTTTATTTGCGATGTGCCAAAGCTTGTGGATAAGCTATCGGGTCAAATCCGCAGTGAATTGGGAAAACGCCTTGGTTTGATTGACGAAAACAAATTTGCATTTTGCTTTATTACAGATTTCCCAATGTATGAGGAGAACGAAGACACCGGAGTAATAGAGTTTACCCACAATCCGTTTTCTATGCCGCAGGGTGAAATGCAGGCTCTCGAAACCATGAATCCATTGGATATAAAAGCGATACAATACGATATAGTCTGTAACGGTGTAGAGCTATCCTCCGGCGCCGTTCGAAATCACCGCCCCGATGTGATGTTAAAGGCGTTTGAAATTGCAGGGTATACAGAAAAGGATTTAATTACAAAATTTCCGGCATTATTTAATGCTTTCCATTACGGGGCGCCTCCGCATGCCGGAATGGCGCCGGGACTTGACAGGATAGTAATGCTGCTTACGGGTCAGGAAAGCATCCGTGAGGTAATTGCTTTTCCGATGAATGCCAACGCACAGGATTTATTATTGGGCGCGCCTAATGAAGTGAGCGAATTGCAATTACGCGAGGCGCACATAAAAATAAGATAGGAGAATTCTTTATGGATATTGACATTTATGAAAGCATGACAAAGATGTCGCTATCAGAGCCTGAACGCTCAGAAATATCTGCACAGGCGGATAGATTAGTCAACAGTTTTGCCGCCTTAGAAAGCATAAATACGAATGATGTAGATGTGCTGTTTACGGTTTTGGATATAAAAAATGTGTTTAGAGATGATGCGGCGATAAAAGAGATACCGAAAGAAACCCTGCTATCAAACGCACCGGAACAGTATGACGGTTATTTTCAAGCGCCAAAAACCTTGGAGTAATAATTGAAAGGATGAGTACGGTGAGTTATTTTATAGAAGACTATGGTGTTCGAGGGCATAATGCTGTTGCTTTAGAAGATAGCATTATGCAAAAGGGCAAACAAGTTACCGCCAACTCTAAAATACTTGAGGGGTTTGTTTCTCCCTTTAATGCCGCAGTTGCAGAGCGGCTTATAAACGCGCAATTTACGGTAGCGGGGAAAACAAGTATGAATGAGTTTGGTATACCGTCCTTGTTAAACGGTCAAACAGAGGTTTTAGGCGCAGTAAAAGTCGTTTCGGATGGCGTAGTTGATTATGCTTTGTGTAACGATATTTTCGGTCAATACAGGAAACAAGCAGCAGAAAACAGTTGCTGTTATATTCACCCGACATATGGTACGGTATCTCGTTTTGGCATAATACCGCTTGCCTCCTCAATGGACCGAATTGGCGTTGTTTGTAAAAATATTTCAGACGGATTTAATGTTCTTAGTAAAATCGCGGGGAATGACTTTCGCGACGGAGCTATGTATCCGGAAAAGACATATAAGTATGAAATATCAGATAAGAGAATAAGAATTGGAATACCAAAAGCTGTTACTCAAAAAGATGAGTTGTTCGATGAAAATGTGACAAAGACTTTGGGTGAATGTTTTCAGACAGTTGATATGGAGCTTGAAAACTTTGATGTGTATAAGCAAGTTGTGTATATTCTGAGCTGCGCGGAAATCAGTAACAATATTAGCCGTTACGATGGCGTTAAATTTGGATATCGCACTCCCGCATATAGAGGAGTTAACGAATTATATATAAACACTCGTTCAGAAGGTTTTGGGACAGATGTGAAACTGACCGCTTTGATGGGAGCTATGGTTCTGTCACAAGAGAATTATGTCCCTTATTACGAAAAAGCTATGAAAGTCCGACGCTTAATTAAAAACTCTCTCCGGTTCGATAATTATGATGTTATTGCGTTGCCATGCAGCATAGGTAATGACCCGTATGAAAATCTTTCGCTGTACGCCCTGTCTGCCTTAGCTGGTCTGCCTTCTGTGACTTTTAAGCATAATGGTCATAATATTCAGCTCGTTGGCAATGTAAAAAGAGAGGACTTATTATTAACAGCTTGGGAGGTGTGCCGGCATGAATTATGAAACTGTCATGGGGTTAGAGGTTCATGTCGAATTGTCGACAGAAACAAAACTATTCTGTGCCTGCTGTGCAAAATTCGGAGCCGAGGCAAACGAAAATATTTGCCCTGCCTGTATGGGCATGCCGGGTATGCCCGCCGTTATAAATAAAAAGGCGGTTGAGTTGGGTATTGCCGCTTCTCTTGTTACGAACAGCGAGATAACGCCTTGTATGACCTTTGATAAAAAGAATTATTTTTATCCCGATTTACCCACAGGGTATCAAATTACCCAGTGGTTCGCTCCCATTTGCAAAAATGGGTGGATTGAGATTGAAACTTCAGAAGGCAAGCGCAAAATCACATTAAAGCAAATACACATTGAAGAGGATGCCGGAAAATTAGTACACGATAATAGAATTGGCGCGTCTCTTATTGATTTTAATCGGACATCCGTTCCGCTCGTGGAAATCGTAAGCAATCCCGACTTTCGGACAGCAGAGGAAGTTGTTGCTTATTTGGAAAAATTGCGGCTGCTGTTAAGCTTTGCGGGGGTATCGGATTGCAAAATGCAAGAAGGCTCTATGCGTTGTGATGTCAACATTTCTGTGCGTAAAGTGGGAAGTACGGCGCTTGGAACTCGTACTGAAATAAAAAATATGAACTCACTGAAAGCGATTGCCGCTGCGATTACCTTTGAATCCCAGCGCCATATAAACGCCCTCGAAACGGGAAGTGAGGTTTTGGTGCAGGAAACGCGCAGATGGGATGATAATATTGGGGAGACATTCTCCATGCGTGAAAAAGAGGCGGCGGCAGATTATCGATATTTTCCGGACCCTGAGATTATGCCTATAGAGATTGGTGACGATTGGATTAACGATGTTCGCAATAGCTTGCCGGAAACATCATATGATAAGTATGCTCGCTTGACACAAGAATTAGGATTGTCTGAGTATGACAGTAAAATTATCACAGGAAGTAAAAATCTTTCCGACATTTTTGACGGTACTATGAAGTACTTCGATAACCCCAAGGAAGTTGTCAATTGGATTATCGTTGAGTTACTCAGCATAGCAAAGGGTGATAATAAGGGTGAAGATGATGTGAAGATTGATTGCCGAAAGTTCGCCGAAATTATGGAGTTGGTTGATAATAAGACGATAAACCGCAACATAGCAAAGAAACTGCTTTTATTGATTTGGGAGGACGATATTGACCCTGTTTTGTATGTGAAAGAAAATAAGCTTGGTATGGTTAGCGACACAAGGCTTATTGAAGATACTATCCAGTTAGTTCTTAAAGAACAATCAAATTCAGTAGAGCAATATAAAGCAGGAAATGATAAGCTGTTTAACTTCCTCGTTGGTCAAGTTATGAAAAAGCTTGCGGGTAAAGCAGACCCCAAAATCGTCAACAGTCTATTAGCGGACGCTATAAAAAAGGATGACATGTGAAAGTATATTTATATTCAAGTTGTTTTCTTGCGTTGACGGCAATCCTTCACGGGAACTACCTCCTTCGCCCGAAACAATCTTCATAAACGCCCTTGCACACAAATCTATTCATTATTTGTAAGCTTATTATAATAAAAACCAAAGTCTTGCAGAGCAAGACTTTGGTTTTCTTCAACAGGTTTCGCGTTTGGTGCCGGTGACCGGACTTGAACCGGTACGCTGTTGCCAGCGAGGGATTTTAAGTCCCTTGCGTCTGCCTGTTCCGCCACACCGGCGCAGTTTTAATTTTGCCTTATGATAATATACCAAAAGGGTGCCGTTTGTCAATATCAAATTAGCAATCCGCCGTTTACAGATATAATTTGTCCCGTTATATAGTCTGCCGCGTCTGATAATAAGTAAAGTGCGGCGCCAGCTATGTCTTTAGCGGCGCCCGCTTTACCTAAAGGGATTTCGCCGCAAAGGTTTGCAAATTCATATTTATTTAAGGAGCCGAGCATTTCCGTTTCAATCACTCCGGGGCAAATGCAGTTTATGGTAATACCGGATGGCGCCGTTTCTTTTGCGAGTGCCTTTGTAAGCCCTATTACTCCCGCTTTTGCCGCGCTGTAATGAACCTCCATAGCCGCGCCCGTTTGTCCCCATATGGAGGAGATATTTATTATTTTACCCTTTTTTGCTTTTATCATATCGGGCAGAAACGCTTTCGTACAGTTAAAAACACCTTTTAGGTTTACGCCGAGCATTTTATCCCACATATCATCCGTAATATCCGTAAAAAGCACAGATTGCGATATTCCGGCGTTATTAATAAGAGCCGATATTGTGCCAAATCGCTTTTTTATATTATTGTGCATATTGTCTACTTCATAAAACTCTGAAACATCAGCCTTAAAACAATCGGCATCTGCGCCTAAAGCTATAAGTTCTTTTTTTAGGGCGATTGCTTCTTTTTCACTTTTATTATAGTTTACAGCGATGTTATAGTCGTTTTCAGCAAGAGTTAAGGCAATTTGCCTTCCTATTCCCCTTGACGCCCCCGTAACTAAAACCGTATTGCTCATTTATTAAACTCCGACATAAAATCAGTTATCGCGACTAATCTATAATTTAGGGGGGGAGTGAAATTAGAATTAGAGACTTTGTCCGTAACACTATCAACATATAGAGTTACCTTTTTGCCGTTTTCGTAGCTGACTTGCTTTACTAAAACACCTTTATATGTGTAGTCAACAGAATTGTCACTATATTTCTTGTATTGCAGTTTTGTGCCGTCAACGGTTTCATCACCTTCGGAAACAAGGGTTCTGTTCTCTTTTTTTGAGGATTTTTCAAACTCTGTTTTTAAATATTCCTGCAAAGCCGCCGGTACATTACTGTATTTCTTTTTCGTTGGGTTAATAATATACATTGCAGAGTCTTTTGAGATAAGTCCAAGCTGTGAGTTATTTATTTCAGTAAAAAGAGCCATATTTTTGCCGTCACGGGCGATATTATAAGGAGTAATAACACCGTCCGCGTCAATCCTGCCTTTTACAATATATTTATCAGAATTAAGGATGTTTTCTTCGTCCTGTGCCGTTTTATTCTCGGCTCCTGTGACACGGCCTTTATTTATTCCGCTCGATTTATTTGTTTCTATCTCAAATATAGAGTCACCTGTGGCAGAGGGCGGGTTAATAGCACCGCCGGTTGTGCCGGATTGGGATTGTGTAGTAGTTAATAATCCGTCTGTACTTGCTACATCACTCTCGTCAGGTACAAATGAGATATTACAGCCGCAAAAAATAACGGCTATTATAATAAGTATAGAGGAAACTAAAATTAGTTGTGCTTTTTTCATATTAAAAATCCTTTCGTTTTGCCAAAAAAGTGTCTGTGAAATGATTATAACAGCATATATACTTGATTTCAAGGAAAAAAGTTTAAAAAGATAAAAAAAGACTTGCATTATTCTTTTCATTGTGTTAATATGCTTAGGCGCGTGAAAAGCTATTTGTTATTTTATGCGCAGATATGCGATGATGCCGAAGGTGGCTACCAACCTTAAAGGTTAGGGAGGGAATTTCGGCGGAGTATGTCCGATTTTAAACCGGGCGAACGAATAATGCTCTTTCTTGTACCGTATAATATGCGGTAAGGTTTGGGCTGGGCGTAAAATATCCCGGAACATTATTCCGGTTTTTAAAACGCAAAGGGCGATATGCCCGGATGAGTGTTATAAATTTACGCTGGTCGCCAATAATTTTAGGAGGCGTTCTAAATGGCAATCAAAGAAAAAATTAGGATTAGGCTTAAGGGCTATGACCACAGTCTTGTGGACAAGGCGGCGGAAAAGATTGTAGAGACGGCAAAGCGCACAGGCGCACAAGTCGCGGGTCCAATTCCGCTCCCGACAGAGAAAGAGGTTACTACTGTTCTTCGTGCTGTTCATAAGTATAAGGATGCCCGCGAGCAATTTGAGCAGCATACTCACAAAAGGCTTATTGATATTCTCAGACCCTCTAACAAGACGGTAGAAGCTCTTACGGGGCTTGAACTCCCTGCCGGTGTTGACTTTGAAATCAAGCTTTAATGTTTAGGCAAATAATGCACGCAAGAGGAAATGAGTTTCGGGTTACTAAGTTTGAAATCCGAAATCTGAAATCGAAATCCGAGTCCATAGGTAATGTTGGCATTTTGTCAACCAATAATCTAACAGGAGGAATATAAATGAAAAAAGGTCTTATCGGTAAGAAAATCGGGATGACCCAAGTTTTTGACGAAAAGGGAATTATGGTACCCGTTACCGTTATAGAAGCCGGTCCTTGCACAGTTGTGCAAAAGAAAACTCCGGAAGTTGACGGATACAGTGCTGTTCAATTAGGGTACGGAGACACAAAACCCTCACGGGTAACGAAACCCCTAAAAGGTCACTTTGCAAAAGCCGGTGACATAGCCCTTAAAAAGTATCTCAAAGAATTTAAGTTAGCTGATATTGACAGTCTTAACATAGGCGATATTCTGAGAGCTGATATTTTTGCCGAAGGGGATATCATTGATGTTACGGGAACGAGTAAAGGCAAGGGTACCGCAGGCGTAATTAAAAGATGGAAATTTTCAATTATGAAAAAGACCCACGGCACAGGTCCCGTTGCCAGAAAAGGCGGCTCACAAGGTAACGCAAGCTCACCCAGCAGGGTATTTAAGGGTAAGAAAATGGCGGGTCATCTTGGCAGCGAGCGTGTTACCGTTCAAAATTTAAGCGTTGTAAAGGTTGACAGTGAAAACAATTTATTAGCTGTTAAAGGCTCTGTACCAGGTCCGAGGGGCGGTATAGTGATTATATCCAACGCTGTTAAAAATGTTTAGGAAGGAGCATGACAGATGAAAAATATATCAGTACTTGATATGAGCGGCAAAAAGGTTTCTGAAATAGAGCTTAACGAAGCTGTTTTCGGAATTGAGCCAAACACATCGGCTATGCACCTTATGGTCGTTAATTATTTGGCAAATCAACGCCAAGGCACGCACTCAACACTTACTCGCGCAGAGGTTAGAGGCGGCGGCAGAAAGCCATGGAGGCAAAAGGGTACAGGCCGCGCAAGGCAAGGCTCAACTCGTGCGCCGCAGTGGTACCACGGCGGTATAGCTTTTGGACCCAAGCCGCGCACATACGGTTTTTCAGTAAACAAAAAAGTTAGAAAGCTTGCTATGAAATCGGCTCTTTCTTCTAAAGTCGCAAATGAAGGATTAATAGTAGTGGACAATGTTTCTCTTGACAATATTAAAACAAAAGAGATGGTCAAGGTTTTTGAAGCACTTAATACTAAGAAAAAGGTTCTTCTTGTGCTTGCCGATAAAGATGACAATGTATTTAAGAGCGTTAGAAATATCGAGGGTGCAAAAACAATACTTGTTAATACATTAAATGTATATGACATACTAAATTGCGATACCTTGATTTTAACAAAAGACGCCGTAGTAAAACTTGAGGAGGTTTATGCGTAATGAGTAAACTTGCACAAGACATCATATTAAAGCCTGTCATAACAGAAGAATCTATGTCAGGCGCGGCGGAGAAAAAGTACACCTTTAAGGTGGCAAAGGACGCCAATAAAATAGAGATTGCAAAGGCAGTAGAAAAGCTTTTCAATGTAAAGGTAGCTAAGGTTAACACAATGAACTTAAAGGGAAAGACGAAGAATTACAGAGGCTATCAAGGCTCTTTACCCTCATCCAAAAAAGCTATTGTGACCCTTACCGAGGATTCTAAAACAATCGAATTTTTTGACGGCATGATGTAATCGGTAAAAACCGAAAACGCCTATAACTACGGCGGCATAGTATGGAGGTTTGACATCCTTCGCAAAGCTGCCGGACAGGAGTGTGAATAAAATGTCTATAAAAGTTTATAAGCCGACTACAAACGCAAGGCGAAATATGTCGGTTACCGATTATTCGGGACTTTCTAAAGCAGCGCCTGAGAAAAGTCTTCTCAGACCGCTCAAAAAAAGCGCAGGGCGAAACAACTACGGTAGAATTACAGTTCGCCACCGCGGCGGCGGAAACCGCAATAAGTATCGTGTTATAGATTTCAAGCGGAATAGATTTGATGACCCGGCGACAGTTCTTACCCTTGAATATGACCCGAATCGTTCGGCACATATTGCTCTTATTGAGTATGAGGACAAACAAAAAGCTTATATTATCGCGCCTGAAGACCTTAAAGTCGGCGATATAGTCGAGGCGGGACCCGACGCCGATATAAAACCCGGCAACGCGCTTCCGCTTGCTAACATACCGACGGGCACGCTCGTTCACAATGTTGAGCTTCACCCCGGTAAAGGCGGTCAGCTTGCAAGAGCGGCGGGTAATGCGGCTCAGCTTATGGCAAAAGAAGGCGGTATGGCGCTTTTACGCTTGCCGTCAAGCGAGCTTAGGAATGTGCCTATAAATTGCATGGCGACAGTAGGCACGGTAGGTAATGTAGAGCATGAAAATGTTAAAATAGGAAAAGCAGGGCGTTCGCGTCACTTAGGCAGAAGGCCTGCGGTTCGCGGTTCAGCGATGAACCCATGCGACCACCCGCACGGAGGCGGTGAAGGTAAATCACCTATTGGAATGCCAAGTCCTTTAACGCCGTGGGGCAAGCCAACTCTTGGTTATAAGACGAGAAGCAAGAAAAATCCTTCCGATAAATTTATCGTGAAGCGCCGTAAAAGCAAGTAAGTCGAAAGGAGCAATTTAACATGAGCAGAAGCATAAAAAAAGGACCCTATGTACAGCCGAGTTTGCTCAAGAAGGTTGTTGAAATGAACAAGACCGGCGAAAAGGTTGTTCTGAAGACTTGGAGCAGGGATTCAACCATATTTCCGGAATTTGTCGGGCATACATTTGCAGTCCATGACGGTCGCAAGCATGTTCCCGTATATGTTACCGAGGACATGGTCGGACATAAACTTGGTGAATTCGCCCCCACAAGGATTTTCAGAGGGCACGCGGGTTCAAAAACCTCGAACACAAGGTAATCGGTGAAAGGAGTGTGTAATTATGCAGGCAACGGATAATGAGGGAGTAATCATGGCGACAGCTAAAGCAAAATATATACGAATTGCTCCGAGCAAGGTTAAACTCGTTCTTGACCTTATCCGCAACAAACCGGCAGACGAAGCGATGGCAATACTAAAACACACGCCGAAGGCCGCGTGTGAACCGCTTGAAAAACTTTTGAAGTCCGCCATGGCTAACGCAGAAACAAATCTTGATATGGATATTACAAGGCTTTTTGTATCGGACTGCTCTGTAACTCAAGGTCCTACACTTAAAAGAATAAGACCGCGGGCAAGAGGCAGTGCAAACCGTATAAACAAGAAAACATCACATATCACTTTATCAGTTAAAGAAGCAGAGTAAGCGAGAGGAGGAATAGATTATGGGACAAAAAATTAATCCAACGGGACTTAGAGTTGGAGTTATTAAGGATTGGGAATCTCGCTGGTATGCTAAAAAAGGTGAATTTGATGAAAACCTCATAAGCGATTATGAATTGAGAGAATTTCTTTTTAAGGCGCTCGCTTCTGCAGGGGTGCCGAAAATCGAAATAGAGAGAGACCCTAAAAGAATACGCATCAACATCCATTGTGCAAAGCCCGGCATAGTTATAGGCAGGGGCGGCACGGAGATTGAGAAGTTAAAGGTAAAGGTTAAGGAACAGCTAAAAGACGGCAGGGATGTTTATATAAACATTACGGAAGTAAAAAGGCCGGAGCTTAACGCTCAGCTTGTTGCTGAAAATATAGCCGCACAGCTTGAAAAGCGTATATCCTACCGCCGCGCGTTAAAGCAGGCGATAGGCAGAACGATGAAAGATGGCGCTAAGGGCATTAAAACACAAGTATCGGGCAGACTTGGCGGTGCAGAAATCGCCCGTACAGAGCATTATCATGAAGGTACAATTCCGCTGCAAACCATACGCGCTGATATTGACTACGGCTTTGCCGAAGCGAATACCACTTATGGACTGATAGGCGTTAAAGTATGGATATATAAAGGCGAAATCCTTCACGATACTCGTAAAACCAGTAAGGAAGGAGGAGCCAGATAATGTTACTTCCTAAAAGAGTAAAACGCCGTAAGGTTCAAAGGGGCCGTATGAAGGGCGTTGCGACAAGAGGAAATAAAGTCAGCTATGGCGACTTCGGAATTGTGGCTCTTGAGCCTGCGTGGATAACATCCAACCAGATTGAAGCTGCCCGTATAGCGATGACAAGGTACATTAAGCGCGGCGGTCAGGTATGGATTAAAATATTTCCTGATAAGCCGATAACACAGAAACCCGCTGAAACACGAATGGGTTCGGGCAAAGGCTCTCCTGAGCATTGGGTTGCGGTTGTAAAACCGGGCAGAGTTATGTTTGAGATAGCAGGAGTTGACGAGATAGTCGCTAAAGAGGCTATGCGGCTTGCGGCAAATAAACTGCCTATAAAATGTAAGTTTGTTAAAAAGGAAGAACAGGATGGTGAGCAGTAATGAAAGCCGTTGACTTAAAAAAGCTTTCCGGCACGGAGTTGGATGCTAAACTCCTTGAGTTGAAAGATGAGCTATTTAAGCTGCGTTTTCAACAGGCCATCAACCAGCTTGATAATCCGATGAGAATTAAGGCCGTTAGGAAAGACATCGCCAGAATAAAAACTATTCAGCGTGAAGTCGAGCTTCACGGTAAAAGTTCTTAAGGAGGATACAACATGAGTGAAAGAAAATTAAGAAAGACCCGTGTAGGTATCGTTACAAGCGATAAAATGGATAAGACAGTCGTCGTGTCCGTTCAAGATAGGGTAAAGCATCCGCTTTATAAGAAGATTATTAACCATACGGTAAAAATGAAAGCACACGACGAAAATAACGAGTGCGGCATAGGCGACCGTGTAGTAATAATGGAAACTCGCCCTATATCAAAGGATAAAAGATGGCGCGTTGCAGAAATCATAGAGAAGGCTAAGTGATTTAGCACAAAGGAGGCACACACTGTGATACAACAGGAAAGTTACCTCAAGGTAGCCGATAACACGGGAGCCAAAGAGATTATGTGCATTCGCGTTCTCGGCGGTACCAGAAAGAGGTATGCAAATATCGGTGATGTAATTGTCGCAAGCGTAAAGAAAGTTACGCCCGGCGGTGTTGTCAAAAAGGGTGAAATAGTCAGAGCGGTTATTGTACGCTCCGCAAGCGGCGCGCGCCGTGACGACGGAACTTATATTCGTTTTGACGAAAACGCGGCAGTCATCATTAAAGAAGATAAAAATCCAAGAGGCACCCGTATTTTCGGGCCCGTCGCAAGAGAGTTAAGAGAAAAGGATTATCTAAAAATTCTCAGTCTTGCGCCGGAAGTACTGTAACGGAGGCGCATGATTTATGAGAAACAGAGTTCATGTTAAAACGGACGATGAAGTTATTGTTATAAACGGCAAAGACCGCGGCAAAAGAGGAAAAGTGCTGCAGGTATCTCCATCGGAGGGCAAAGTAATCGTCGAGGGAGTTAATGTCGTTTCCAAGCATGTAAAGCCGAGGGCTATGGGCGAACCGGGTGGAATTATTAAGGCGGAAAGCGCGCTTTATGCAAGTAAGGTTCAATTAATTTGCCCCAAATGCGGCAGACCGACAAGAACCGGCTCTGCTGTTAATTCTAAAGGTAAAAAAGTCCGCACATGCAAAAAGAGCGATTGTCTCGCTCAGTTTGAATAAGGGAGGGCAAACTTAAATGGCAAGATTAAAAGAACAATATAAAAATGAAGTTGCTCCGTCCCTAATGAAGAAATTCGGGTATAAGAGCGTAATGCAAATTCCAAAGCTTGATAAGATTGTTGTGAATGTTGCTTGCGGTGAAGCGCGTGATAACCCTAAGATAATTGAGGCGGTTGTAGCTGATATTTCTTTAATTACAGGTCAAAAGCCTGTAGTTTGCAAGGCTAAAAAATCCGTTGCTAACTTTAAGCTTAGGGAAGGTATGAATGTCGGTGTTAAAGTCACTTTAAGAGGCGACCGTATGTATGAGTTTCTTGACAGATTCTTTAACATAGCTCTTCCGAGAGTAAGAGACTTCAGAGGCATTAATCCTAACTCTTTTGACGGCAGAGGGAACTATTCGGTAGGAATTAAAGAGCAGCTCATATTCCCCGAAATTGATTATGATAAAATTGATAAAGTTCGCGGTATGGATATAAGCCTGATAACAACGGCAAAAACCGATGAAGAAGCACGCGAATTGCTTTCGCTTTTTGGCGCACCGTTTGCGAGATAGGAGGAATAATTATGGCTAAGAAATCAATGAAAGTCAGACAGGCAAGGCCTGCTAAGTATTCTACAAGGCAACACAACAGATGCAAAATCTGTGGAAGGCCTCACGCCTATATTCGCAAATATGGTGTTTGCAGGATTTGCTTTAGAGAGCTGGCGCACGCGGGTCAAATCCCCGGCGTTAAAAAAGCAAGCTGGTAAGAGTGATTGCTAATAAGGAGGAACTGTCATGCAAATTACTGATTCCATCGCTGATATGCTTACAAGAATTCGTAATGCAAATTCAGCCAAGCACGATACAGTGCAAATTCCCGCATCAAATATGAAGAAGGCAATTGCTCAAATTCTTGTTGATGAGGGTTATATAAAGAACTATAAAGTTATAGAGAATGGGCACCAAGGGATTATTGAGGTTGCTCTTAAATATGGTCCCAATAAATCACAGGTTTTAACGGGGCTTCGCAGAGTTTCAAAGCCCGGTCTTAGAATATATTCAAATTGTGATGATATGCCGAAAGTTATGAACGGTCTTGGAGTTGTTATTGTTTCAACCTCTAAAGGCCTTATGACTGACAAGGAAGCGCGCAAAGTAAATGTTGGCGGCGAAGTCCTTGCGTATATTTGGTAAAGGAGGTACAGCAGAATGTCAAGAATAGGCGAACAGCCGATTGTTATTCCTGCGGGCGTTGATGTAAATATCGACGGTACTACCGTTACGGTTAAGGGTCCTAAGGGTACTCTTACGAGAGATATACGCCCTGAAATCGGGTTGGATTTTCAGGATGGAATAATTAATGTAACACGCCCCAACGATGAAAAAGAAATCCGTGCGTTTCACGGACTTACGCGCTCGCTCGTTGCAAATATGGTAGAGGGCGTAAGCAACGGTTATAAAAAAGAGCTTGAAATAAACGGCGTGGGATACAGAGCAGTAAAACAGGGTAATGACCTTGTGTTAAACATCGGTTTTTCACATCAAGTTATTATGTCGGAAATTGATGGTATAACTATTGAAGTTCCCGCTCCTAACAAGATAATCGTATCAGGCACCGATAAGCAAAAAGTTGGATATTTTGCAGCAGAAATAAGGAGAAAGAGACCCCCTGAGCCTTATCAGGGCAAAGGCATAAAATATGCAAACGAAGTTATTCGCCGTAAGGAAGGCAAAGCCGGTAAGGGCGGAAAGTAAATTGACGAGGTGAATTATTATGGTAACAAAACTTAACAATAACGCAGCAAGAATGCAGCGTCATAAGAGAGTGCGCGGAAAAATCTCCGGCACAGCTTTGTGCCCCCGTCTCAATGTTTTTCGTTCTCACAGGCATATATATGCTCAGCTTATAAACGATGCAGACGGTGTGACACTCGTTTCGGTATCGACAGTTGAGAAGGAGTTCAGCGAATACGGCGGCAACAAAGATGCCGCGCGCAAAGTAGGCGAGCTTCTCGCCAAAAGAGCCAAGGAAAAGAACATAACAGATGTTGTTTTCGACCGCGGCGGATACCTTTATCATGGTCGTGTTGCGAGCTTGGCTGAAGGTGCCCGTGAGGGCGGGCTAAACTTCTAAGAGGAAAGGGAGGAAATACTTTTGGCTAGATATGAAACAGCTCAAGAAAAACCGGAGTTTCAAGAAAGAGTAGTTACAATAAACCGCGTAGCGAAAACAGTAAAAGGCGGCAGAATTTTTAAGTTTTCCGCTCTTGTTGTTGTCGGTGACGGCAAAGGCAGAGTGGGTTTTGGTATGGGAAAATCAGGTGAAATTCCGGATGCTATTCGAAAAGGCATTGAGGATGCAAAGAAAAATCTCGTTACCATTTCATTAAAAGGCGGTACAATTCCGCATGCCGTAATCGGCAAATTCGGCGCAGGCGAGGTTCTTCTTAAGCCCGCAGCTCCCGGTACCGGCGTTATTGCCGGCGGTCCGGTGCGTGCAGTTGTTGAATCAGCCGGCATAAAGGATATACGCGCAAAGGCGCTTCGCTCTAATAACCCGTGTAATGTTATAAGAGCTACTATGCAAGGGCTTATGAGCCTTCGTAATGTTGAAGAAGTTGCCGCTTTACGCGGAAAATCCGTAAAGCATTTTAAGGATTAAGGAGAGTGGGAATAATGGCAAACATAAATGTAAAGCTTGTTAAAAGCCTTATCGGCAGCAAAAAGGACCAGATTGCTACTGCCCACGCGTTAGGACTTCATAAGATTGGCGACAAATCTTTACAACCTGACATTCCGCAAACTCATGGAAAAATCAAAAAGATTGTTCATCTTATAGAGGTAACAGAAGAAAACTAAGGAGGTGCGAATATGAAGCTACACGAACTTTCACCGACTCAAGGGTCGAAAAAAAGTGTTAAGCGAATAGGCAGAGGTCCGGGCTCCGGCTGGGGAAAAACCTCCGGCAAAGGGCATAAAGGTCAAAAAGCACGCTCAGGTAAAGGAATGCATCCCGGCTTTGAGGGCGGACAGATGCCGCTTCAAAGGAGACTTCCGAAAAGAGGGTTTGTAAACATTTTCCGCAAGGAGTTTGCAGTCGTAAACCTTTCCGAGCTTGAGAAAAACTTTGAAGACGGTTCCGTAATAAATATTGATGCCCTTTTAGGCACAGGACTTATAAAGAAAACACTTGACGGCGTTAAAATTCTCGCAAACGGAGATTTGACGAAGAAATTTACCGTTCAGGTAAACGCTTATTCTGAGACTGCTAAGAATAAAATCGAAGCTGCAGGAGGAAAGGCGGAGGTGGTCTGAAATGTTAAAGACATTTGTCAATGCATGGAAGATTCCTGATTTACGCGCTAAGTTGATTTATACAGCATTCGTTGTTTTAATATTCAGAATTGGCGCAAACATACCTGTACCATTCTTAAATATTGCCACAGAGGGCGTGTTGGGAAGCGCAGAGGGAACGACATTCCTTTCATATTTAAGTATGATGACGGGTGATGCCTTTAACTACGGCACAATTTTTGCTATGTCCGTAACGCCGTATATTAACAGCTCAATTATTATGCAGTTGTTAACGGTTGCTATTCCGGCACTTGAAAGAATGCAAAAAGAAGGCGAAGAAGGCAGAAAGAAGATAGCCTCTATCACTCGTTATGTTACTATAGGGCTTGGATTTATGCAAAGTGCGGCATATTTTATGTATCTTCGCGCTCAAAACTACCTGATGATGGACGCTTCAGGCGCAGCATTTAAGGGCGGATGGGCTGTTTTTCAAGCTTTTATCGTAATATTCTGCTTGACTGCGGGAACGGCTCTTGTTATGTGGCTCGGTGAGCAGATAAATGAAAAGGGTATCGGCAACGGAATATCTATTATACTTTTTGCCGGAATTATTTCACGCATACCGACAGAAGCTGCAAGGCTGTTCAGTTCAAACCCAAGCATAGGCTACTTTTCAAAAGGCGGTGCATATTATTTCTTAGCGCCCCTTGTAGTAATGATTTATATCTTTATGCTTGCGTATATTGTCTGGATGGACAATGCCGAGCATAGAATTCCCGTTCAGTACGCAAAGCGTGTAGTAGGGCGGAAAATGTACGGCGGTCAAAGCACCCATATTCCAATAAAGGTAAATATGAGCGGTGTTATGCCTGTTATTTTTGCAAGCTCAATTTTATCACTGCCTCCTACAATTGAGATGTTCCTGCAAAACAGGATAAAAGAAGATGGTATATGGGATAAATTCTTCGGGCTTTTCCAAGCGGACAATTGGGCATATGCAGTTATTTATTTCATGATGATAATATTCTTTGCTTATTTTTACGCGGCAATTCAGTACAATCCGGTTGAAATGGCAAATAATATACGCTCTAACGGCGGTGTTATTTTAGGAATTCGTCCGGGCAAGCCTACATCCGATTACATCGGAGGGATAATAGGCAGGATAATCATAATAGGAGCATTACTTTTAAGCGTTGTCGCTCTTTTCCCGATTTTGTTCTCCATTATTACGGAAGCTGCGTTGGGAGAGAAAAGAGGAATGAATATTACGCTTGGCGGCACTTCAATAATCATTATGGTCGGTGTTGCTCTTGAAACGGTAAAACAACTTGAGAGCCAGATGATGATGCGCCATTATAAGGGATTTTTGGATTAATCAGCGCTCTTTTTATGAAAGGACAGTATATAATGAAGCTTATACTTCTTGGAGCCCCCGGAGCGGGAAAGGGTACGCTGGCAGAAATACTTACAGAAAAGCTTGGCATACCCACAATCTCCACAGGAAACATTATCCGTGAAGCGGTATCTAAAGGTACCGAAATGGGATTAAAAGCAAAGGCTTTTACGGAGTCCGGAAAATTAGTCCCTGATGATGTTGTAATCGGAATTATAAATGAAAGATTAAAAAAGCCCGATTGCGAGCGCGGATTTATTCTTGACGGTTTTCCGAGGACAATCCCTCAGGCAGAGGCGCTTCGTAAAATGGATTTAGATGTTGATATCGTTGTAGATATTGGTATTACAGACGAAGCTGTTGTTGAGAGAATGGCGGGGAGAAGAGTTTGCAAAGACTGTTCTGCAACCTACCATATAAAAAATATACCCCCAAAGAAAGAGGGAATTTGCGACCTTTGCGGTGCAGACCTCATAATCCGCAAGGACGATGACCCTCAAACTGTTTTAGATAGACTTGCAATATATCACGAGCAGACAGAGCCGTTGATAGAGTTTTACAAAAAGACGGGAAAACTGTTTACGATTGACGGTGTTGCGGGAATTGAAAAGAACATTTCTTCTATACTCACTGCCTTGGAGGGTAAAGAATGATTGTGCTGAAATCAGAGCGGGAAATTGAGGTAATGAAAACCGCTTGCAGGATTTCCGCAGAAGCCTTAAAAAAGGCGGGCGAGGCAGTTCGCCCCGGTGTCTCAACTGCACAAATTGACGAGTTAATCCGCGAATTTATAGAAAAGAGCGGTGCAACACCAACATTCCTTGGTTACAATGGGTTTCCGGCATCGGCATGTATTTCAATTAATAACGAAGTTATTCACGGAATACCCGAAAATGACCGTATTATTCGGTCGGGTGACTTAGTAAGCATTGACCTTGGCGCTTCAATAAACGGTTTCACAGGCGACACTGCCGCTACTTTTGCTGCCGGAGATATTTCGGAAGAGGCAAAGCGGCTGAAGGACACAACCGAAGAAAGTCTTTACGAAGGCATAAAAGCGGCTGTTCCCGGCGGCAGACTTGGAGACATAGGTCATGCTATTCAAAGCTACTGCGAAAAGCGCGGTTACTCTGTTGTCAGGGAATTTACAGGACACGGAATAGGTACAAATCTTCACGAGGACCCGGCAGTTCCGAATTACGGTACCCCGGGAAGAGGAGTAAGGCTTGCTGCCGGCATGACGCTTGCTATAGAGCCGATGATAAATATCGGCAAAGCAGATGTAAGAAAGATGCCAAATGATTGGACGATTGTTACCGCAGACGATAAACCATCAGCTCATTTCGAGCATACGATAGCAATAACTTCAAACGGTCCGATTATTTTGACGAAATGCGGGTGAGAGCTATGGAAATTACGGTAGGCACGGTAATTATCTCAAAAGCCGGCAGAGACAAAGGCAAGTTTATGGTCGTTACAGAGGTTATGAGCAAAAAGGCTGTGGTAATTGACGGCAAGGAGCGCCCTATTGAGCGCCCAAAGCTAAAAAATATCAAGCATATCGCTTATACGAGATACAAAATATCACAATACGATATGGCGGCCAACAGCAGAATTAGAAAAGCATTAAATTTACTGAGCAGCAAAGCTCAGGCAAGCGAGGAGGAAGTGCAGAGATGTCAAAAGAAGATATGATTGAAGTAGAGGGGACGGTAGTAGAAGCTTTACCTAACGCAACATTTCAGGTAGAACTCGAAAACGGTCACAGAATTTTAGCTCATATTTCCGGAAAACTCAGGATGAATTTTATACGCATTCTGCCTGGGGATAAGGTCACAGTTGAAATGTCCCCGTACGACCTAACTCGCGGGCGCATAACATGGCGTTCAAAATAATTTGATGAAAGATTTTTAAGGAGGGCTTTATAATGAAAGTCAAACCTTCTGTCAAGAAAATTTGTGACAAATGTAAAATTATTAAACGCAAGGGTAAAATCAGAGTTATCTGTGAAAACCCACGGCACAAGCAGCGTCAAGGCTAATTGGCGCAAAACATTATTGGAGGTGCACGACAAATGGCGCGTATTTCAGGTGTTGACTTACCGAGAGATAAAAAAGTCGAAGTAGGACTTACTTATATCTTAGGTATTGGCCACAAAACTGCCGCTCAAATATTAAAAGCGACAGGGGTTAATCCAGATATCAGAGTTAAGGATTTAACCGAGAGCGATGTTTCAAAGCTGCGTGAATATATTGACCATAATGTAAAAGTCGAAGGTGAATTACGCCGGGAGACGGCGTTTGACATTAAAAGACTTATAGAGATTGGTTGTTATCGCGGCGTGCGTCATCGTAAGGGCTTACCCGTTAGAGGGCAACGCTCAAAGACCAATGCAAGAACACGCAAAGGTCCCAAAAAGACAATAGCTAATAAGAGGAAATAAGTCCTAAGGAGGTTTATAGAATGGCTACTAAAGGCTCTGGAAAAAGAGGTGCTACGACTAAGCGTCGTGAGCGCAAGAATATTGATAAAGGCGCGGCACACATCCAATCTACCTTCAACAATACGATAGTTACGATTACAGATACACAAGGTAATACTATTTCATGGGCAAGTGCGGGCGAAATGGGCTTTAGAGGCTCAAGGAAGTCTACACCATATGCAGCACAAACCGCTGCTGAAACAGCCGCTAAAATAGCATCTGAGCATGGGCTCAAAACTGTCGAGGTTTATGTTAAAGGTCCCGGTTCGGGGCGAGAAGCGGCTATTAGGGCGCTGCAGCTTGCGGGTCTTGAGGTTACAATGATAAAAGATGTAACCCCTATTCCCCACAACGGATGCCGTCCGCCCAAAAGAAGACGCGTATAACAAATTGGAGGTGTAACAATGGCAAGATATACCGATGCGGTATGCAAGCTTTGCCGCCGTGAAGGACAAAAGCTTTTCCTTAAAGGCAGCAGATGCTATACAAATAAATGTGCAATAGAGCGGCGTGCTTATGCACCCGGTCAGCACGGTCAAGGCCGTAAAAAGGTTTCCGAGTATGGATTACAGCTTCGTGAAAAGCAAAAGGCGAAGCGTTATTACGGAATGCTTGAAAAACAATTTCATAAATATTTTCTTATGGCGGAGAGGCGCCGCGGTGTAACGGGCGAGATTTTGCTTCAAATATGCGAAAGCCGTCTTGACAATGTCGTCTATTTACTTGGTTGGGCAAGCTCACGCGCACAGGCAAGGCAACTCGTAACACGCGGACATTTTGCGGTCAACGAAAGAAAAGTAAACATCCCCTCATACCTTATAAAAGCAGGCGATGTTATAGCCGTAAGAGCGGCTTTGATTGATTCCGATGCGATGAAAGAGATTATCGAAACTAACAGCGGACGCCCTGTCCCTCAATGGTTAAGCCTTGATGATACGGCTAATGAGGCAAAGGTACTAAACCTGCCTCTGCGCGACCAAATTGACGCGCCCGTACAGGAGCAGCTTATTGTTGAGTTATATTCTAAGTAAGCTTTCATTGGGAATTAGGCAATTCTCATACACAGTACAACTGTGCAATATAAGGAGGGTTTTGAATGATAAGTATTGAGAAGCCCAGAATAGAGTTTATCGATTCTGGTGACAATTCAGGTGAATACGGGAAATTCGTTGTAGAACCCCTCGAAAGAGGCTTTGGCACCACTCTCGGAAATAGCCTGCGCCGCGTTCTTTTATCATCATTACCGGGCTATGCTGTCACATCTGTGAAAATAGATAATATTCTTCATGAATTCAGTACTATTCCTAATGTTAAGGAAGATGTAACAGAAATAGTCTTGAATTTAAAAGGGGTAATCCTTAAAATTCATGGTGACGGACCTAAAATTATGTATTTAGAGGCAAGCGGCCCCGGTGAGGTAACGGCGGGAGATATTAAAACTGATTCGGAAGTAGAAATACTAAATCCACAGCACCATATAGCAACGCTTGATGATGACGCTCACATTCAAATGGAGCTTACCGCCGATAAAGGCAGGGGTTATGTTTCCGCGGAGCGCAACAAACAGCTTATGGAGCCTGTAATTGGAGTAATAGCGATTGACTCTATTTATACTCCCGTACTAAGGGTAAACTATACGGTGGAAAATACTCGTGTAGGTCAAATTACGGACTATGACAAGCTCACGCTTGAATTATGGACAAATGGCACTATATCCGCGAGTGAAGGCGTTTCTTTGGGCGCTAAGATTTTAACAGAACACCTTAATCTTTTCGTAGACCTTTCTGATGAAGTGTCGAATACAGAGATAATGGTAGTTAAAAGCGACAACGGCAAAGAAAAAATTCTTGAAATGACTATTGAGGAATTAGACCTTTCTGTCAGGTCATTTAACTGTCTGAAGCGGGCCGGAATTAATACGGTTGAGGAACTGATAAGTAAGACAGAAGAAGATATGATGAAAGTCAGGAACTTGGGGCGTAAATCCCTTGACGAGGTAGTAACAAAGCTCTCATCTCTTGGTTTTACTCTCAGAAACGAAGACGAATAAGTCTATATTCAGGTAAAGGAGTGATAATATGCCCGGGACCAGAAAACTTGGCAGAGCAACAGATGTAAGGGATGCGATGCTGCGAAATATGGTTACTTCCCTTTTGGAGAATGGTAAAATAGAAACAACGGTTACAAGAGCGAAAGAAGCTCGTGCAATGGCTGAAAAGATGATAACTATCGCAAAGGTAGACAGTCTTCATAATAAAAGAAAAGCTTTTGCGTACATTACAAAGGAGTCCGCAGTCAAAAAACTTTTTGATGAAATAGGACCTAAGTACAAGGATAAGAGCGGAGGATATACCCGCATAATCAGAACGGTGGCGCGTCGGGGAGACGGAGCGGAGATGTGTATCTTAGAGCTTGTATAAAATGTTTGCCCTCCTTTTCGGAGGGCTGATTTTTTGTTTTAAAAACATATTTTTAATTATAGCTTTATTAAGATAAAAAGTAAGAAAAGCTCTTTATTTACAGAAGATACACATTAAATATATGAAACCTCTTTTATTTTTTCCTTTTTAGTGGTATACTACAAAAAGAAGTTTAATCACATAAATGAAAGGGTGTCGAATTGTGGAAAAATTCGTCATTCGTGGCGGTAAAAAACTTTACGGTGACATTAACATAAGCGGAGCAAAAAACGCAGCATTAGCAATTATTCCTGCCGCGGTTCTGTGTGAGGATATTTGTCGGATAGAAAACATACCGAATATTATCGATGTTAATATGATGATAAAAATACTTGAGCATTTAGGAGCAAGGACAAGCTTTGTAAAACCAAATGTTTTAGAAATAGACACAAAAAATATAAAAGCGATGGCAGCGGTACCTGATGAAATGGCTCAAAAGCTAAGAGCGTCCTATTATCTTTTAGGTGCAATGCTTGGGCGTTTCGGCTGTGCAAGCGTAGCTATGCCGGGCGGGTGCTTTTTTGGAGTTAGACCTATTGACCAGCATGTCAGAGGGTTTGAGCTTTTAGGCGCGGATATATCTACTAAGGGCGCGATTATATCGGCGTCGGCACCTAAGCTTATCGGCGCTTCTGTTTATATGGATAATGTATCTGTCGGAGCGACTATGAATGTAATGCTTGCTGCCGTAAAGGCAGGCGGGCTTACAGTTATTGAAAATGCCGCAAAAGAGCCGCATATTGTTGACCTTGCAAACTTCCTCAACTCAATGGGTGCCGATGTAAGAGGCGCCGGTACGGATGTAATTAAGATTAGAGGAGTAAATACACTTCACGGATGCACATATTCAATTATACCGGATCAAATTGAAGCGGGAACATATATGGTTGCGGCAGCGGCGGCGGGCGGAAAAATTACGATAAATAATGTAATTCCGAAGCACCTTGAGTCCATTTCCGCAAAGCTTATTGAAAGCGGTATAGAGGTAATTGAGGGGGATGACAGTGTAACTGTTATTTCAAATAACGGTCGTCCAAATAAATGTATTGTAAAAACAATGCCGCACCCGGGTTTTCCAACGGATATGCAGCCGCAGATGGCAGTACTTTTATCAATAGCGGACGGTACGAGTTATATATCCGAAAGCGTATGGGACAATCGTTTTATGTATATAGAGCAATTGCGCCGCATGGGTGCAAAAATTCAAGTCGACGGTAAAACGGCAACGATTGAAGGAGTAAACACTCTTTTAGGAGCGCCCGTTAAGGCAGATGATTTACGGGCAGGCGCGGCAATGTTAATAGCAGGGCTGATAGCAAAAGGCGAAACGGTTGTAGATAATATTCACTATATTGAACGGGGCTATGAAAATGTTGTTGAAAAGCTTTCCGGAATAGGTGCAAATATCGTAAGAGTTTCAGTTGAAACGGGTGATAAAAAGGTAATCGCCGGAGTTATATAAACGAGTGAAAGGAAAATAAGTTATGGCGCGTTTTTGCCCGCTGTTCTCATCGAGCAGCGGCAACTGTATATACATAGGAACGGGTGAAAACGGTATATTGATAGACATAGGAAGGAGCAACCGTCAAACGGAAAAAGCTCTTTTTGAAATAGGCGTTGACCCGAAAAAAATATC
>JAAZGX010000113.1 GCA_012511005.1 Clostridiales bacterium | reverse complement strand
TAGTAGCCGTATTTTCCCTTGCGGGAACATTAATAGGCACATTCGGCGGTATAATAGCCTCTGCAAAGCTTACAAATTATAGGATTGTACAGCTTGAAAAAAAGGTGGACAAACACAATGGCTTTGCTACGCGCATACCTATTATAGAGGAGCAGATTAAAATTACGAGCAGCAGAGTATGTGATTTAGAAGAAAGGTGTTACAGATGAAAATAAATTGGAGAGAAAGACTGAAGAATAAAACATTCGTTTTATCATTATCCGGACTCGTTATTGCTTTTGTTTATCAGGTTTTAGGGCTTTGCTTTGATTTTATCCCAAAGGTAAGCGAAGCGGAAGTTGCAGGACTTGTGGGGCTGTTTATAAATATGCTTGCTCTTTTGGGAGTTATAGTAGACCCCACGACACACGGGATAAATGACAGCAACAGAGCTTTAACATACGGCAAGGTGAATGATATAAGGAAACAGGAGGAGAATAATGGCGAATATTTGCATTGACCCCGGTCACGGCGGGAAAGACAGCGGAGCCGTAGCATATGGCAGAAAAGAGAAGGATGATGTGCTTTCCCTTGCCCTTAAAATAAAAGAACTGCTTACAGCTCAGGGCGTTTCAGTAACAATGACAAGAAGCACAGATAAGGATATTACAATAGCAAACAGAACGGCGCTTGCAAATAAAGAGAAATGCGACTATTTTTTGAGCCTTCACAGAGACGCTTTTTCTAACAGTAGCGCAAACGGTTCAAATATCTACATTTATTCTAAGGCGTCCGACGCAACAAAAAAGAAGGCTCAAACTATTTATGACGCTGTTATAGAGGCATCCGGCTTTAGAAAAAGGGGACTTATAATGGGAGCCGCAAACTTTAATGACTACGGTGTAAATCGTGATACTGTGATGTCTGCTTCTGTTTTAGAACTGGGATTTGTTACGAATGAAAGTGATAACGCTATTTTTGACGCTAAAAATGATGCCATAGCAAAAGCTATAACAAAGGCGTTATGCTCCATAGTTGGCATAAATTATAAAGAAAAAACAGAGCCTAAAGCGCCTGATAATAATAAAAAAGTGAAATACATTGTACAAGCGGGAGCATTCAGTGAAAAAAAGAACGCCGAAGCGCTCGTAAAAAAACTTAAAACGGCAGGCTTCGACGCTTTTATTAATCAGATTGACGGTTAAACATTTAAATTGAAAATTATATTTTTAAGGTTATCAAAATCCTTTTCCTCAAAAACAAAACCGTCAATTCCTGCTTTTTTCGCTCCTAAAATATTAGCTTTCATATCATCAATAAAAAAACATTCAGAGGCTTTAAGGGAGAAAACTTCAAGAAACTTCAGGTATATTTCCGTATCGGGTTTCAGCATTTTATAATCCGCGGAAATAAATATACCGTCTAAAAGCGCCATCACCGGAATTTTATGTACATAGTCGTAAAATTTTGGGGTGGCGTTTGATAATAGATAACAATTAAAGCCGCGGTCCTTTACTTGTTTTACAAGTTTTTCACCCTCCTCAAATGGTGGCATCCACGGATAAAAATCCATAACCATAGGGGCAACCGCGTCCCTTATTTCTTCCGGCAGTGCAGAAAGGATAGAAGGCAAAGCCTCTTTAGCGTCTAAGATGCCTTTATCCATATCAGACCACGCTTTATTACCAAATACATTTTTAAGCACAATATCCTGATACTCTTTAGAAAAATGCTGCCGTACAGTCATTTTTGGGTTAAAATCAATAAGGACGCCGCCCATATCAAATACAATGTTTTTAATCATTAGGCGACCTCTCTATAATCTTTCTGCCCATAATAACACCCATAACAGACGCCATCATAAGCCCTCTTGTCCATCCAGAGGAGTCGCCGAGACAGTGAAGACCGCCGACATTTGTGTTTAAGTCTTTGTCCATCTTTATGCGATTGCTGTAGAACTTTAACTCAGGAGAATACAAAAGCGTTTCCGTAGAGGCAAAGCCGGGCACGACATTGTCAACAGCAGCTATAAAGTTGATGATATTCGTCATAGCGCGGTAAGGCATAGCCGCCGTAATATCACCGGCAACGGCATCAGGTAATGTGGGGCGCAGATTAGACTGCAAAAGCTCCTTAGGCCATGTGCGTTTTCCGTCTAAAATATCGCCGTATCTCTGTACAAGAATATGCCCTGCGCCGAGCATATTTGTAAGCTCGCCTATTTTCTGCGCATATTCAATAGGTTGATTGAAAGGTTGGTTGAAGTTGTGAGAGCAAAGTATAGCAAGGTTAGTATTATCCGATTTATACTCCTTATATGAGTGACCGTTTACGACTGCAAGGTCATTATCATAATTCTCTTGACTTACAAACCCGCCGGGATTTTGACAAAATGTGCGAACCTTGTTCTTGAACGGGTGCGGATAGCCTATAAGCTTTGATTCATACAGAGTTTCGTTTACTTCCTCCATAACCTCGTTTCTGACTTCTACCCTCACGCCAATATCAACGGTGCCCGGTTGGTGCGCTATATTATGCTTTGCGCATATTTTCTCAAGCCATTCCGCGCCGCGCCTGCCCGTTGCTATTACTGTATGACTTGCTCTAATCTCCGTTTCTTTTCTGCCGTCATAAATATGTACCCCAAGGCAGGCGTCATCTTCAAGAATGATGTTTGAACATTCATGCTCGAAAAATATGTCTACACCGTTTTCAATGAGATACTTTTCAATAGAAAGATATAAATCGTGTGCTTTCTCCGTACCTAAATGACGGATAGGGCTGTCAACAAGCCGCAGCCCCGCCTGTATGGCGTTTTTACGGATTTCCTTTACTCTGTCACTGTTATTAACACCTTCTATTTTATCGTCTGCACCGAACTCAAGATATATTTTATCCGTATAATTAATAACATCCTGCACGAAGTCCTCTCCAAGAAGAGAGGGTAAATCCCCGCCGACTTCCGTGCCAAGTGTCAGTTTACCGTCAGAAAATGCTCCTGCGCCTGAAAATCCCGTAGTGATATGGCAATGCGGCTTGCAATTAACACATTGTTTTGTTTTTATTTTGGGGCAATATCTGTTTTCAACAGATTTGCCTTTTTCAATTAAAGCTATCCTTTTTTTATTCCCGCTTCTAATAAGCTCAATAGCAGTGAAAATACCGGCAGGACCCGCGCCGACTATTACAACATCATAAACCATTTTACTTTCCCTTTTCTTTTTTAAAAACTATTAATTTACTGAAAATATAATTTAATATAACAACAATAAAGCTGATTATTATTTTTGGAAGAAATGCCTCTACTCCGAAAAGCGTTTTATCAAAACCTAACCGTACGGCAAAATGAAGACCGCCTATTTCAAAAACTCCCGATAATGCCCGCGCCGCAAAAAAAAGCCAAAACTCCTTTAATATAATCTTGATTTGCGTACCTTTACTGCCGAACACCCAAATCTTATTCGTAATAAACGCAAATATAACGGCAGAAAACCAAGCTATTGTATTACTAAAATCTAAATTAAGGCTAAAATATTTTACAAGAACGCTATAAACAAGCCAATTAACCGCCGTTGTAAGCACACCGAAAATAAGGTACACAATTATTTCTCTGTATTTTTTAATTAAAGTCTTTATTTTATTTATCATTCGTTATAACCTCTTTGATTATATAAACAGGTCTGTCCTTAACTTGAATATATATTTTTGATATATATTCGCCTAAAATCCCAAGCGCGAAAAGCTGCATACCGCCAAGGAAAAGCAGCAGCACAACGATAGTCGCATATCCCGGAACATTTATTCCAAACGCCAATTTTTGAATTATTACAATTACACTGTATATAGCGGACAGTATAGCGGAAATTAAGCCTAATGCCATAGCAATTTTAAGCGGCGCCGTAGTAAATCCGACTATTCCCTCAATGGCATACTTAAATAATTTAATAAATGACCAAGAGGATTTCCCATGCCGGCGTTCTTCAACTACATATGGCATAAAGAAAGTGTTAAACCCAACCCAAGAGAAAATACCCTTTGAAAATCTGTGGTATTCCGTAACGCTCAGTACGGCATCAATCATTTTACGGTTCAGTATTCTAAAATCACTTGCGCCGGCAAAAAAGTGCGTGTCCGCAATCTTATTTATTATTTTATAAAAAGCGTTTTTGAAAAATGTGAGGACTGCGCCTTCTTTCCTCTCCTTTTGATATGCCGTAACACAGTCATACTCCGTATTTTCTATAAGGGTTTTATACATCTGACAGCCAATTTCAGGGCGTTGCTGCAAATCGGCATCAATTAAAAGCGCATAGTCACCCGTACACTCGCGAAGACCGGCGAAAATTGCCGCCTCTTTACCGAAGTTTCTTGAAAAGTTAATAACCTTAATCGTATGAGCTGTATCACTTTCACAAATTGCCGAAAGGTTTTTAAGCGTATCATCAGAGCTTCCGTCGTTTATGAAAATAAGCTCATAATTGCACCGTAATTTATCAAACACCTCTACAGACTGCGTATAAAAAGGCATTACATTATCCTGTTCATTGTAGCAAGGCACTATAACTGATAAAACCATAGAAGAAACCACCTTTCAAAGGAAAACAATACAATTAATTATATAATAAAGGGCAGTTAAAAGTCAACTGTATTCAAAGCGGCTATCTGATATGCTATTTCAACTAGCTCATCAAAATTTTCAATAAGATTAAGCTTTGCTCTATAACGAGCGGCGCCTTTTATACCTTTTATATACCACGCGGCATGCTTTCGAGCTTCCCTCATACCTATATAGTCACCCTTATATTCGCAAAGCTTTTCGATGTGCTTTAGCATCACGCGCATTTTCTCGCTGACGGGCGGTTCCGGTAAAACCACACCGCTATTTAAGTATGCGTTAATTTCGGCAAAAACCCAAGGGCTGCCGACAGCACCTTTGCCTACCATAATCATATCACAGCCCGTTGTTTCCAAAAGAGCGGCAGCTTCTTTTCCGTTTGCAACGCCGCCGTTGCCGATAACAGGTATATTTACGGCTTTTTTAACTTGCCTTATTATATCAAAGTCAACCGGAGGAGCAAACATCTGTGTGCGTGTTCTGCCGTGAACAGTAATGGCAGAGGCGCCCGTTTCCTCGCAAGTCTTTGCAAAAGACACGGCATTTTTACTATTATCATCCCAACCGGAGCGGATTTTAACCGTAACGGGTACGCCTTCTGCCGCGCGCACCACATTTTTTACAATTTCTGACGCCAAAACGGGATTTTTCATAAGCGCCGCGCCGCCGCCGGAGGATATGACCTTAGGCACGGGGCAGCCCATATTTATATCAATAAAGTCCGGATTAAATAAAAGGGCCTTTTTTGCCGCTTCATACATAGCGTCAGGGCAGCCGCCGAAAAGCTGTATGCCGGCAGGTCTTTCGCCGTCTGTTATACTCATAAGTCCGGCGCTTTTGCTGTCACCAAGGCTGATACCTTTTGCGCTTGCCATTTCACAAACGGTAAAAGCCGCGCCATAGCCTATGGAAAGCTCGCGCAAAGCCCTATCCGCCACGCCCGCAAGAGGTGCAAGAGCGGCTTTTCCGTTAAATTTAATATTACACAGTCCCAAAGTATCCCCACTGTTCCAAATATTTATTTTCATGATATTAAAATATTGTATTAACAAACCCTTAGTATTCTACCATAATATTTTTAAAAGTCACGCATTTTACCGTTATTTGTGCTACAATAGATAAAGAATATAACCTTTAACAGCTTGAAAGGAGCTTATCATGATACTTCTTGCAGTGGATGGAAACTCAATATTAAACAGGGCGTTTTATGCTATCAGAATGCTTTCTACTAAAGACGGGCGCTTTACTAACGGCATATACGGATTTATGAATATATTGCTAAATCAGATTGACGCATATAAGCCGGATGCTATTGCCGTTGCCTTTGACTTAAAGGGACCTACTTTCCGCCATGAAATATACAAGGAATATAAAGCGGGCAGGCGCATGCCGCCCACAGAGCTTGTTGAGCAATTTCAGCCATTAAAAGAGCTGCTTTTAGCCCTTGGTTATACGGTTCTTGAAAAAGAGGGCTATGAGGCGGACGATATACTTGGAACACTCAGTGCCAAATGCACGGGCGGTGACTTGTGCTATATTGCCACAGGAGATAGAGACAGCCTTCAGCTTATAAATAAAAACTGCAAAGTGCTTTTAGCGTCTACAAAAGCGGGGCAGTCAATTACAACCGTTTATGACGAGGGCAAAATAAAAGAGGAATACTGCGTTACGCCTCCTCAGCTTATTGATATAAAAGCTATTATGGGCGACTCGTCTGACAATATACCGGGTGTAAAAGGAATAGGTCAAAAGGGCGCGATAGACTTAATATCAAGGTTTAATAGCTTAAAAGAAATATACGATAACATTGATGATATTGATATAAAAGAGCCTGTGAGAGCGAAACTGAAAGCATCACAAAGCGAAGCGTTTTTGAGCTATGAAATAGGCACGATAAATAAAGAAGTATCGGGAATAACCTCTATTGCAGACTACATTATAAAACCTGCAAACGAAGATGAGGTCCGCCGCAAATTAGCGTCGCTTGAAATGTTTAAGATGATAGAGCGGGTACTGCCGAAAGCCTCTGCCGTATCTGCAACACAAAAAAGCAAGGCATTTGAACTTGAATTACCCGAAAACTTGGGCGCGCTTTTTGAGGAGCTAAAAGACGAGGGTAAAGCATTTTTTGATATAGAGTATAACGGTACCGGCATAGATTTTTTAATATTAAGTCACAGAGGAAAACTTTTTTTAGTATTAAACGACAGCTTTTCATTTATAGAATTTTCGCAAAACCTTTTTTTGGACAATACTATAAAAAAGTTTACAACAGATGTTAAAAGACTGTTTTCATATTGTGATGAAAACGGATATTCCTTAAATAATATAGGGCTTGATACTTCTTTAGCGGGATATCTATTAAACCCAAACGCCTCAAGCTACGCGGTAAAAAACTTTGCCGTAAAATATAATCTGCCTGAGGTTGAAATATCGGGGGGAGAGCTTTCAGCCTTTGTATCAGACAATGAGCAAATAGTAAAGTCTTCTGCACTTCTGCCGTCTGTTTGTAATAAGCTTATTTCCGAAATAGAAGAAAATAATCAAAAAGAGCTTCTTTTTGACATAGAAATACCCCTTGCAAGGGTATTAGGCTCAATGGAGCGCGAGGGTTTCAGAGTAGATGAAAACGGCATAAAAGAATTCGGTCAAGGGCTTGAAGAAAAAATTCAGAAAATACAATCAATAATATACGAGCTTTCAGGAGAGGAGTTTAATGTTAATTCACCGAAACAGCTTGGCGAAATCCTCTTTTCACCTCTAAAGCTAAACTTGCCGCACGGTAAAAAGACGAAAACAGGCTATTCTACAAATGCAGATGTTTTAGAAATGTTAAAAGACAGTCACCCAATAATTCCCGAAATTTTAGAATACAGAACGCTCTCGAAACTAAAGTCGACATATTGTGACGGTTTACTAAAGGTAATTGACAACGACGGCAAAATCCATTCCACACTAAATCAGACGGAAACAAGAACGGGAAGAATATCATCAACAGAGCCGAATTTGCAAAATATACCCGTTAGAAGTGAAATAGGCAGGGAAATACGAAAGTTTTTTATAGCAAGCGAAGGAAATGTATTAATAGACGCGGATTATTCGCAAATCGAGCTTCGTGTACTTGCTGCTTTATCAAACGATAAAACGATGATAAATGCTTTTAATAACGGTGACGATATACACGCTATCACAGCTTCGCAAGTGTTCGGTGTACCGTTAAAAGATGTTTCGGATACATTAAGGTCAAACGCAAAGGCTGTAAACTTCGGGATTGTGTATGGAATAGGTGCATTTTCCCTCTCCCAAGATATAGGCGTATCGGTAGCTGAGGCAGACAGATATATAAAAAGCTATCTTGCCAACTACTCAGGCGTTCGTGCTTATATGGACGAAATGAAAAAGACGGCAAAGGAAAAAGGCTATGCCGAAACTCTTTTCAAAAGAAAACGCTATTTACCGGAGCTTACGGCATCAAACGCCAATATACGCGCATTCGGTGAAAGAGTGGCTATGAACACGCCAATACAAGGCACTGCTGCCGACATTATAAAAATTGCTATGATTAAAGTGTATGACAGGCTAAAAAATGAAAATATGCGCTCAAAACTTATTTTACAAGTACATGATGAATTGATAGTAGATGCTCCTGAAAATGAGGCAAAAAGAGCGGCGCAAATCCTCAAAGAAGAAATGGAAAACGCCTGCGGCATGAAAGTGAAGTTAAAAGCAGATGTCAGCATAGGCAAAAGCTGGTATGAGGCTAAAGAATGATTGAATTGAAAATAGGAAATTAATTGTCTGCGGCGCATTACAATAAAAACGCGCTGCCGTTGGACTTGAAACGATAAACATATTCCAAACACTTGCCGCATATGTGGACGCAAAGCGGGAATTGGAGTTTCTGATGCCAGAATGATACTTAGTGAAGCAGTAGATTTACAAGGCTTCTAAACTGTAATGTAAAAACTAAAATAAGCGCGCGGCATTCGCTGCGCGCTTATTAATTATAGCTACCCCCGGAAGCGTGTACTATTTATTTTTCAAATAGGCTTAATATATGACAAAAATATCCTTGACAAGTTGTCTTATAATGCGTATAATGCTAAATTGCATTATAATGGACTTGTTTTCTCTTTTCCATTTAAATATGCAACAAATAATTGTATGAATAAAAGCTTTTTATAGTTGATTTTATCTTGTTTTCCGCAGTTTAGTGAAAGTCATAAATACAAAAAAAGAACGGAGTGATGTTGTCTTATGCTTAAAGAAAAACCGGTTAAGCTTGGCAAAAATGAAAGAATAAGTTATGCGGGCATCAATGAAGTAATGAAGATGCCTAACCTCATAGAAGTACAGAAGAACTCCTATAATTGGTTCCTTGAAAAAGGGCTGAGAGAGGTTTTTCGTGATATTGACGAGATTACGGATTACACCGGAAACCTTGTCTTGACTTTCATTGCTTATCGAATGGACGGCGTTCCGAAATACTCCGTGACGGAATGCAAAGAGCGTGACGCTACTTATTCAGCGCCCATGCGCGTAACGGCACGGCTTTATAATAAAGAGACAGGCGTTATTACTGATAACGAAGTGTATATGGGGGACTTTCCTGTAATGACTGATAGCGGCACATTTATTATTAACGGTGCCGAAAGAGTAATTATTTCACAGCTTGTGCGCTCTCCCGGTATTTATTATGGCTTAACGCACGATAAAAACGGTAAAAAGCTTTTTTCAACTACGGTCATACCGAATCGCGGTGCGTGGCTTGAGTATGAAACTGACCAGTACGATGTTTTTAGCGTCAGGATTGATAAGAACAGAAAAATTCCGATAACGACATTTATCCGCGCTTTGGGGCTTGGAACAAATGAAGAAATACTTGAATATTTCGGAGCGGATGACAGAATTTTAGCAAGTTTTGAAAAGGATAATACTGAAAATGCCGAGGAGGCACTGCTTGAGGTTTATAAAAAGCTGCGCCCCGGCGAGCCGCCAACGCTTGACACTGCGCAGTCACATATTGACGGGCTTTTCTTTGACGCGCATAGATATGATTTGTCACGAGTAGGGCGCTATAAATACAATAAAAAGCTGTCTATTGAAGAACGCATAACGGGCAGAGAGGTAATTAACCCTGTAATAGACCCGCTTACGGGTGAGGTTTTAGCGGAAAAAGGCGAAAAGCTCACGCAGGAAAAGGCTGTTAAAATCAGCAGAAGCGGCGTGAAAACAGTGGATATTGACGCTGACGGCAAAGAGTGCAGAGTAGTTTCTAACGGCATGGTAGACCCGCTTGATTTTCTTACGGGGATTTCCATTGAGGAGCTTGAGGACATTTCGATTAATGAGAATGTCCGCTTTACCGTACTGTGCGAGATTATGGAAAACTGCGGTGACGATAAGGATGCCCTCCTTACAGAGTTAGAGGCAAGGTGTGACGAGCTTATTCCGAAACACATCATAACTGATGATATTTTAGCCTCAATAAACTATCTAAACTGCTTAGGCGTTGATGTAGGGCATACGGATGATATTGACCATCTTGGCAATCGCCGCATTCGCTCGGTAGGCGAGCTTCTTCAAAACCAATTTAGAATAGGCTTTACCCGTATGGAAAGGGTTGTAAGGGAGAGAATGACGCTTCAGGCACAAGAGCCTGATAAAGCTACTCCGTCAAACCTTATTAATATAAGACCCGTTGTAGCGGCTATAAAAGAGTTTTTTGGCTCGTCGCCGCTTTCACAGTTTATGGACCAAGCGAACCCGCTTGCAGAGCTTACGCATAAACGCCGTCTATCCGCATTGGGACCGGGGGGACTTTCAAGGGACCGCGCCGGTTTTGAAGTTCGCGATGTTCATTACAGCCATTACGGTCGTATGTGCCCCATAGAAACACCGGAAGGACCGAATATAGGACTTATTTCTTACCTTGCCACATTTGCGCGGATTAATAAATACGGTTTTATAGAAGCGCCTTTCCGCAAGGTTGACAAAGAAAAGAACATTGTACTTGACGAAGTTGAGTACATGACTGCCGATGTTGAGGATAATTACTATGTGGCACAAGCGAACGAGGAGCTAAATGATAAGGGGCAATTTGTAAAAGACAAGGTTACGGTTCGTTTTCGCGATGAGTTCCGCGAAGTTGACGCATCTATGGCGGATTATATGGATGTTTCGCCTAAAATGGTTGTTTCCGTTGCAACGGCGATGATACCGTTCCTTGAAAATGATGATGCCAACCGCGCATTAATGGGCTCTAACATGCAGCGTCAGGCAGTGCCGCTTTTAAAGACGGAGTCGCCGATAGTCGGAACGGGTATGGAATACAAAGCCGCTGTGGATAGCGGTGTTGTAATCATTTGCGAAAATGACGGAATTGTTGCCCATGTCAGCTCCGACAGAATAGAAGTTAAAACGGACGACGGTCAGACAGATATATATAATCTCATAAAATTTATGCGCTCAAACCAAGGTACCTGCATAAATCAAAAGCCTATAGTGTCAATAGGGGAGCGCGTTGAAAAAGGCGATGTAATAGCTGACGGTCCCGCAACTTCAAACGGTGAAATATCACTCGGCAAGAATGCTCTTATAGGGTTTATGACATGGGAAGGCTATAACTACGAAGACGCCGTTCTTATTAATGAAAAAGTCGTGCGTGATGATGTGTTTACATCAATTCATATTGAGGAGCATGAAATAGAGGCTCGGGATACGAAGTTAGGACCGGAAGAAATAACGCGGGATATTCCTAATGTCGGTGAGGACGCACTTTCCAATCTTGACGAAAGCGGCGTTATACGCGTTGGAGCGGAAGTTCATTCGGGCGACATACTTGTAGGAAAGGTAACGCCAAAGGGTGAAACAGAGCTGACGCCGGAGGAAAGACTTCTACGCGCCATATTTGGCGAGAAAGCAAGAGAAGTCAGAGATACCTCCCTTAAAGTACCGCACGGCGAATACGGTATAGTCGTTAAAGTTGAAGTGTTTACAAGGGCAAACAGTGAGGAGCTTAATCCCGGCGTAAATAAAGTAGTGCGTTGCTATGTTGCGCAGAAACGCAAAATCAGCGTTGGGGATAAAATGGCAGGCCGCCATGGAAACAAAGGCGTTGTATCACGCATTTTACCGCAAGAGGATATGCCGTTTCTTCCTGACGGCACCCCGCTTGATATTATACTCAACCCGCTTGGCGTTCCGTCACGAATGAATATCGGGCAGGTTCTTGAGGTTCATTTAGGCTATGCCGCAAGGGCGCTCGGTTATAAAGTCATGACACCGGTATTTGACGGCGCGCATGAAAACGATATTCGTGAAATGCTTGAAAAAGCAGAGCTAAGCCCCGACGGTAAAGTCACTTTAATAGACGGGCGCACAGGGCTTGAATTTGATAACCCTGTAACAGTCGGAATTATGTACTTCCTAAAGCTTCACCACTTGGTAGACGATAAAATACACGCCCGTTCAACGGGTCCTTACTCACTTGTTACGCAGCAGCCGCTTGGCGGTAAAGCCCAGTTTGGCGGTCAGCGTTTTGGAGAGATGGAGGTTTGGGCGCTTGAGGCATACGGCGCGGCATATACCTTACAGGAAATTTTGACAGTTAAGTCAGACGATGTTTTGGGTCGTGTAAAAACTTATGAATCCATAGTCAAGGGACTTAATATTCCGAAACCGGGCATCCCCGAATCTTTTAAAGTTCTTATTAAAGAGCTGCAATCATTAGGACTTGATGTAAAGGTGCTTGATAAGGATGACAACGAAATTGATTTAAGACAGAATTTTGAGGGAGATGAGGTGCCTATTCCGATAGCTGATGACGAGGCGTTCTCCGAAGTAAACGATGCTGAAAATGCCGCAGGATACGCTATTGAAGATGCCGATGATGAATACGGTACAGTGTCGGATGATG
>JAAZGX010000112.1 GCA_012511005.1 Clostridiales bacterium | reverse complement strand
TCCTTTTTTTCTAATTCTGTGCGGGCGCGCTCAAACTCCGCTTTATTCGCTAATATAAAGGGATGCTGTAATTGTTTAACGGCAGACGCAATGTCTGTCTGCATCTGCTTTTGCGGGATTTTCGGCAAGTCGTGCGACAGCCTTAAATAATCCGTCCCCATTGCCGCCGTATCAGCTAACATTCTTGGGCTATACCACAAAAAGTTAGCGGCAGTCAGCAGCAGCGCGACAGCACGAAATAAAAATTCCATAATAACTCCTTTGACTATACTAAAACTTTACTGTTGACTATCATTCAGAAAAGAAACGAAATGATTTCTTGCCGCTGATTTGATGTCTACCGTTAAACACATCTATTATTAGGTTGTCTTTCGCGCCCAAGCATTCATAAATACGCTGAATATTCGCGTGCGCCTCTGCCGCGCCGTCAATAGGAAACAGCGGGTCACGCCGCCCTGACTCAATAGAGAGCTTGCGCGGCGCAATTGCGGCGGCAATATCAGCAGGCTCTCCAACACCCAGCAAGCCGTGAATATAATTATCCGCACAATGCCAGCGCGCTAAAATGCTTGTTTCAAAAGTACTTATGTATCCGCTGACAACGGCGCGGCTGACGCGTTCGTCAATGCAGGCGGTCAGTAAAGAAATTAATCCGCCTCCCGAAATCCCCATACAGCCTAAACGCAAAGGGTCAACAGACGCCTGTTTTTCAAGAAAGTCAAGACAGCGTACCGCCTGATATACGCGCAGCGCCGCTGTAGATGTACCGCACAAATGCAAAGCTGAGGTTACAGCATAACAGGAGCTGTTATAAAAAGGCTTATGCCTGTCTTTTTGCAGCCGCGCCTCTCCGAAAGCAATCAGTTCGGGTATAGCAACGGTGCAGCCTTGCTGCGCTAAAACGGCGGCAAAGTTTTTCTGATAGTTATCAAAGAAATTAAATATGCGGTAATTCCCGCGTCGGTCAAGCCGCAAGGTTTGCCGCGCTCCATAGCCATGACCGCTCAAAGCAACAACACCCGCCGCGTTAGGCGTTTCAGGGATAAGCAGATAAAGCAGCATATTCCAGTCGTCACAAATTTTTAATATCAGCCGCTTTTCGGTATACCCTTTACGCTTTGCTGTTTTAAGCGTTGTTGGCTCAAGCGCGGCACACTGCCCGTCAATTATATTGAGCGCAAGCAAATCCCTGAGTGATTTGCGCACCCCGTCACAAGCCGCTTGTGCTTGCTCGGCGGTATTAACCTGAGCAAAAGGCGTTGCCAGCCGTTTTTTATATAATGACGCAAGATAGGCGTCCGGCGCAAAAAAAGCATTATTTCTCATAGACCTTCCTTTCTGAAGCCGTCTTTTATTCTTCTATATCTTCACAGCTTCAGGAGTGCTGACAGTTACGGATAAATCCATCGCCTGCTCGGAATTCGCCCCCGCGTAAAAATTATATACCTTATCTAACCCCCATGACCGTGTGACAGGGTCATAAAATCGAAGCTCTTGCCAGAGCAAGAGTTCAGAGAGTTCCCGGCTTTCACCGGCTGCAAGCTCTATGCGGCGAAAGCCTTTCAGCTGCTTTAACGGACGGTCTGCCACGGCTTCGTCTGACCCCGCATAAAACTGCGCTACAGTTGCTCCGGCTTTAGCTCCAATGTTCCGCGCCGTCAAGCAAAGAGCAACTCCTTGTGCCGTTACTTCCGCCTTTAGGTTTTCGAATACGAAATCTGTATATGAAAGCCCAAATCCGAACGGAAAGCGTGCGCGTTTATTCTCAATATCCAGCAGTGTATAACCATGATAATAGCCATAGGTTATCTCGCGATAATCATCGCTTACCCGCAAAAACGGCGGATAGTCCTCTTCGCGTTCGGCAATTGTAAAGGGCAGCCGCCCGCTTGGATTTATTTTTCCGCTAAGAATATCAGCCAAGGCATTGCCGCCTTCAAGGCCCGCATAAAATCCCATGAGAATTGCCTGCGGCTGAGCTTTAAGTATATCCTCTAAAACATATGCGCTGCCGCCCATTACATATACAATGACTTTTTTGCCCGTTTTGCAAAGCGTCTCTACCAGCGCGATATCTTCAAAAGGCAGGCGTAAAGACGCCCTATCGCCGCCAACACCGCGCGGCTTGGTTTTACGCTCACCTAAATTAAACATAAACTCGCCCTCTTGCTTATGGTCACTGCCCACGCAAACCACAAGATAATCACTGCCCGCGGCGGCTTTAAGCGCTTTTTTAGGATTGCATCCGTTATAGCAGACTGTCTTTCCCCCTGTAAATCCCGCACGCACTCCCTTAAAAGGTGTAACACAATAAGGACTGAATACATTGCTGCTGCCATGGTCGCCCCAGTTCTTTCGGTCCGCATAGCGACCAATAACGGCTATACGAGGCGCTTTTTCTGTAATTGGAAGCACCGCTTCATTTTTAAGCAGTACCATGCCTTTTTGCGCCGCCTCACGCGCGAGGGCAATATGCTGACAGGAAAGAATTGTGCTGCGCGAAACCTCTTTTATATTTGGTACACAGCGCAGCAGCGCGCTTATCATACGCCCTGCCGCCGTGTCAATTGTCTCTTCTGAAATCTTGCCTTTGCGTAAAAGCCGCGGCAAGGCAAGATAGCGGAAGGTATAAGGCATTTCAACATCGCATCCCGCGGTAAGCGCCTTTCGGGCGTTATAAATAGCGTAAAAGAAATCTGAGGTAACAACACCGTTAAAACCCATTTCATCACGCAAAATATCCGTCAGCAGCTCTTTGCTTTCACAGCAATATGTACCGTTGAGCTTGTTATAAGCTCCCATCACCGAAAGCGCGCCCGCGTCAAAACATTTTTGAAAATGCGGTAAATAAACCTCACGCAGTGTACGCTCATTCATTTGCACATCCACAGCGAAACGCAAATCCTCAATGCTATTACAAGCAAAATGCTTAGGGCATGCCATCATACCGTATTTCTGTACGGCAACGGTCAACGCCGCGCCCATTCGCCCTAATAAATATGAATCCTCACCATAGGTTTCCTGCGCTCTGCCCCATGCGGGATGACGAAGCAGATTGATACAAATACCGGCAAAGTAATTTGCGCCGCCGGCAATAGCCTCTTTAGCAATCGCTTCACCGATACGAGACTCCAACTCATCATCAAAACTTGCGCCGCGCAGCATAGGCACAGGAAAACAGGTGCTGCGCCGCATAACAACGCCGCGCGGACCGTCTGTAAATAACAGCGCTGGTATACCTAACCTTTTACAGCCGCCTGCCGCATACGCGGTGGCATTATATTTTCGGCGGTAAAGAAATATATTACGGATAGTTGTACCTAAAGCATGACCCGAAAGAAGCCGAATTTTTTCACGCGCGGTGAGCTGTGAAAGAAGCTGTTTTGTTACCTGCTGTAAAACATCCTGTGTCGGATTAGCCGCGTAACACGAAGCCGCCTGTTGAAAGTTCATGGTTTACCCTCCCCGTTTAGCCGCAAATTTTGTCCGCAATTTGTGATACTATTTCAAATAATTGTTAATAATAGAATATACAATAGCATCTCTTTTGTCAAGAAAACGACTTATATTAAGGGCGGCAAATTTTTAATATAAATAAAAAAACCGCCGAATAATCGACAGTCTTTTATTGGAGGCGACACCCAGATTTGAACTGGGGAATAAGGGTTTTGCAGACCCTTGCCTTACCGCTTGGCTATGTCGCCGTAAAATTAAAAAAATGGAGCGGATGACGAGGCTCGAACTCGCTACCTCCACCTTGGCAAGGTGGCGCTCTACCGGATGAGCTACATCCGCACAATGTGCATATTTTATTTACTCTGCTTGACGGGGGTAGAGCCGCAGGCTCACCCCGCCAAATGGTGCCTCCGGTCGGAATCGAACCAACGACACGTGGATTTTCAGTCCACTGCTCTACCAACTGAGCTACAGAGGCAAAAAATGGCGACCCGGAACGGACTCGAACCGTCGGCCTCTAGCGTGACAGGCTAGCGTTCTAACCAACTGAACTACCGGGCCACTTTTGGTGGGAGCAATAGGGCTCGAACCTATGACCCCTTGCTTGTAAGGCAAGTGCTCTCCCAGCTGAGCTATGCTCCCATTGCCCGCTACCTATTTGTAGCGGCGAAATATAATATACTATAATTCTCTGATTATGTCAACAGTTATTTAACAAATTTTATTAATTTCCTTATATTCTAACTGCTTTCTTTTCTCTATTCGATTTTCTCAAAATCTGAGGCGGGATGTTTGCAAATGGGGCATATAAAATCGGGCGGTAAATCCTCTCCCTCATATATGTACCCGCATATTTTGCAGCGCCAGCCCTTTACACCGGAATTGTCCGGCTTTGGTTTTATATTGCTGTGATAGTATGCGTATGTCGCAGAATCATAATCTGATAATACCGCACCGTCCGTAACATCCGCTACGAACATTGTATGCGTTCCGAGGTCAGTAGTTGAAATTATTCTTGCGCTGATATAGGCATTACAATGCTCTGTAACATAGTAAATACCATTTTCGCTTCTCTTTTTAGCGTCAAAATCCGCAAACTTGTCAGTATCCCTGCCGCTTTTAAATCCGAATTGCTTAAAAAGCTCAAAAGGAGCGGTAACATCAATAATTGAAACATTAAATGCTTCTTGCTTTAGCATTAAGTCATGTGTATGGTTTTGCTTGTTGACCGTTACGACTATTCTGTTTGGCGTAGTCGTTACCTGCATTACAGTGTTCGTAATACAGCCGTTGTCAGCTTCACCGTCTTTGACTGTCAGCACATAAAGACCGTAACCTATTTTATACATCGCTTTATTGTCCATAATTTGCTCCTTCATATATTATTAGTTATTGTTTATTAAATGTTCTACTATTTTTGAGTAAAGTTCTACGGGGTCGTGTAAAAAACCCTCTTTTAACATATTTACTTGCATTAAATCAGCGGCGAAAAGTTTAATTTTAAGTATTTCTTCAGAAAATCCGTACATTGTAAATGTTATGAAATAACCGTTTTCTGTTTCTTTTATTTCAATTTTATTTTCCTGTTCTTTTTTTGACCGCGAAAGCAGATTAAGTGTCGCATTAACGGCTTTTTCTCTCACCGTTACCGTAAGGCTCTTTTCAAGTGTTGACGCAATATCGCGCCCTATGTCCGTTATAGTAAGGCACGGCTCTTTATTGTCTAAAAAGTTTTTTACTGCGCCTGAGGAGATTAAAGAATCAACTGCCTCGTTAATTTCAAAGTAATTAACAAGACCTATACCCGTAAGGCTGTCCGCAAGCTGATATTTCAAAATCGGCTCTTCAATTCTTGACAAAATATAGCATACAAGTATTTTTATTTCGTTCTTGTTGCGAAGCCCGCCATGCTCGACACCGCCTTGAAAAGCGTCAAAATCAGTCAAGCTGCTCTCCCCTTTCGCTGTAACGGTGAACTTTTTCAAGCATCATACTTTTAACTTTCATTAACCTTGTAGTGGCGCTTCTTTCATTCTCGTCTAACTTCATAGTTATAAATCTAATCGTGTCTTCATATTGAGGAATCATTATATATTCAAGCGCATTTACTCTGCGCCTCGTCTTTTCAATCTCTCCTGCCATAAGAGAGCAAGCTTTTTCAATTTCAGCAAGCTTAACCATTTTTACGGCAATATCCGCATAGCTTTTTACAGCCATATCAAGGTCAGACGAGGTGAAAGCATATCCATATGAATAAATATCATTTTCATCGCCGGACTTGTACTTAATATCAAACTCAGGAAGCAGAACGCTCATAACATTTTGTTGCTTTACATCAACAAAAATCTCTTGTTTAGGCAGCATAAGGGCAGTGTTTATAATTTCCTCTTTAAGTGAAGCTCCCGCAAACGCCATGTGTGCCTGTGCCTCTTTCAGACCTTTTTCAACCTCTCGCCTTATTTGCTTGTTTTCGCGTACAAGTATAAGGAAGCGGCGCATAAGCTCATCACGCTTGTCCTTTAACAGCCTGTGTCCCCTGCGCGCCGTCGCAAGCTTGCGTTTTATATTAATCAGTTCCATTCTTGTCGGATTAACTTGTAAAACTGCTATTTTAACCGCCTCCTTTCAAATGATAAATGCTTAATAATATTCGTCAAGTAATTCGTCGCTAATTCTTTTAAGCTCTGCGCGAGGCAATATACGAAGCAGCTCCCAGCCGAGTGAAAGCGTTTCTTCAATAGGTCTGTTATTCTCAAAGCCTTGCGATACATATTTATTTTCAAACTCATCGGCAAATTTTGCATAAAGCCTGTCAATTTCCGTTAAAGCCGCCTCACCTAATATAACCATAAGCTCTTTTGAGTCCTTGCCTCTTGCATATGCGGAGAAAAGCTGATTCATAGTATTTGAATGGTCTTCTCTTGTTTTACCCTCTCCTATACCCTTATCTTTAAGCCTTGAAAGCGATGGCAACACATCAATAGGAGGAGATATACTCTTTCTGAAAAGCTCACGGCTTAGAATTATCTGCCCCTCTGTAATATAGCCCGTAAGGTCGGGGATTGGATGGGTTTTATCATCCTCCGGCATAGTTAATATAGGAATTAAGGTAATACTGCCCTTATTATCCTTCTGCCGCCCCGCTCTTTCATAAATTGACGCAAGGTCAGTATACATATATCCGGGATAGCCTCTCCTGCCGGGTACCTCTTTTCTTGCCGCCGAAACCTCTCTCAGAGCGTCCGCATAGTTAGTAATATCAGTAAGAATAACTAAGATGTGCATGCCCTTGTCAAATGCAAGATATTCCGCCGCTGTAAGCGCCATTTTTGGTGTAGCAATTCTCTCTATCGCTGGGTCATTAGCAAGGTTTGTGAACATAACGGTTCTATCAATAGCACCTGTTTTCTTGAAGCTTTCTGTAAAATAGTTGGACTCCTCAAATGTAATGCCCATAGCGGCAAAAACAACGGCGAACTGCTCGCTGTCATCAAGCACTTTTGATTGCCTTGCAATTTGAGCGGCAAGCTGTGCATGCGGCAAGCCAGCGCCGGAGAAGATAGGAAGCTTTTGCCCTCTGACGAGCGTGTTAAGTCCGTCAATAGCGGAAACACCCGTTTGAATAAACTCCTCCGGATAATTCCTTGCGGCAGGGTTTATTGGCAGCCCGTTTACATCCATACGCTTTTCAGGCAGTATTTCAGGTCCGCCGTCTAAAGGTCTGCCTAAGCCGTCAAAAACTCTGCCAAGCATATCTTCAGAAACGGCAAGCTCCATTTGCCTGCCAAGGAAGCGAACCTTACTGTTTGATAAATTTATTCCCGTAGAGCTTTCAAAAAGCTGAACAAGAGCATTTTCACCGTCTATTTCAAGAACTCTGCAACGCCTTGTTTCGCCGTTTTGAAGCTCAATTTCACCAAGCTCATCAAACTTTACCCCCTCGACTTTGCGAACGAGCATTAAAGGACCTGCGACCTCTTCGACTGTTCTATATTCCTTTGGCATTAAAGCTCCTCCCTTTTTCTTACGGACTGTGCCACTTCACGGACAAGGATTTGATGTACCTTTTGGAACTCCTTGTCAATATCCGTTTCTTTAACATACTTAAACCTGCCAATATTCTCTCTTACAGGCAAAGCGGCAAGCACTTCAATATCCGCTCCCTTTTGAAGCGCCTCTAAAGCATTGTCATAATATTCAATGATAAGCTTCATCATTAAATGCTGCTTTTTTAGCGTCGTATATGTGTCAATCTCATGAAAAGCAAGCTGATGCAAAAAGTCCTCTCTTATTGAGCGCGCCGTCTCCATTATTAATCTGTCATTTGCAGATAACGCATCCATACCCACAAGTTTTACTATTTCCTCAAGTGCCGCTTCATCTGAAAGTAAGGCTAAAAGCCTGCTTCTTTGCTCTGTCCAGTCCTCTGAAACATTTTCATTAAACCATTCGCCGAGTGAATCTGCATAAAGCGAATAGCTTGTCAGCCAGTTTATAGCCGGAAAGTGCCTTTTATAAGCAAGTGCAGAATCAAGCCCCCAAAAAACCTTTACAATACGCAAAGTTGCCTGCGCCACAGGCTCTGAAATATCTCCTCCCGGGGGTGAAACAGCGCCGATTACGGAAAGCGACCCTTCCGCACCGCTGCTTTCAAGAGTTATAACACGACCTGCCCTTTCATAAAACTGAGCAAGGCGGCTGCCTAAGTATGCGGGGTACCCCTCTTCACCGGGCATTTCCTCAAGCCTGCCCGACATTTCACGAAGCGCCTCCGCCCATCTTGAAGTAGAGTCCGCCATAAGCGCCACAGAGTAACCCATATCACGGAAATATTCGGCAATAGTTATACCGGTATAAATTGACGCTTCACGCGCCGCAACGGGCATATCGGAGGTATTTGCTATTAAAACGGTTCTCTCCATAAGCGATTTTCCCGTATTTTCGTCAATAAGTCTTGGGAATTCATTAAGAACATCTGTCATTTCATTTCCACGCTCACCACAGCCTATATATACAACAATATCTGCCTTTGCCCATTTGGCAAGCTGGTGCTGTGTAACGGTTTTACCGCTTCCAAAAGGACCGGGGATTGCCGCTACACCGCCTTTTGCAAGCGGGAAAAATGTATCCACAACTCTTTGACCCGTAATAAGCGGAATATCGGGTGAAAGCTTTTTCTTATACGGTCTGCCTTTTCTGACAGGCCATTTGTGCATAAGCGTTAAAGGTATTTCATTACCTTTTTCATCCGTCAATATTCCTATTGTATCAGTAACAGTATAGTCGCCCTCAGATAGTTCTTTTATAGCGCCCTTTAGCTCTGAGGGAACAAGAATTTTATGAAGTATTACATCTGTTTCCTGAACAGTTCCGATAATATCCCCCGCGCTTACTTTACTTCCCGCAGTAAGCGTGGGTACAAAGTGCCACTTCTTATTTCTGTCTAATGAGGGGATTTCTATTCCTCTTTTTAGGTTGTTTCCCGTTCTATTTCTTATTTCCTCTAAAGGTCTTTGTATTCCGTCAAATATAGAGCCTAAAAGTCCGGGTCCCAATTCAACGCTCAAGGGCGCGCCCGTAGTCTCCACAGGCTCGCCCGTGCCAATCCCTGATGTTTCCTCATATACTTGAATTGACGCCTTATCGCCGCGCATTTCAATAACTTCACCTATAAGGCGATGTTCACTCACGCGCACAAGGTCAAACATATTTGCGTCACGCATATTTTCCGCCACAACTAATGGACCGGAAACCTTTAGTATTTTACCTTTACTCATATTCAAATTCCTTTCATGGAAATCAGTTAATAATATCAGAGCCTACTGCACGCTCGACGAATTTACCTACATTATACAATCCAAAGCCGGTATTCTCTGTTACTCCCGGTATGGGTATAATTGCCGGTACGGGCAGCTCTTTATATCTATCGTATTCCTCAGGGATAAGCTGGAGAAGTTTTTCTGTTATAAAAATGACTGCATACTGGCTGTTTGCAAGACTTCTTATTATCTTTTTTGCTTCAACTGCATCATCAGTACTAAATGTTGAAAACCCAACAGAGGCAAAGCCTGTTATACTGTCTCTGTCGCCGACTGCCGCAATTTTATACATAAAGCCGTCTCATCCTTTCCCTTATGGTATCATTGTCAACATTATTTTTCTTTCCGTTTAATAGTATACGGATATTTTTTATCTCAGCTTCTTTTGCAAACCAATAAGCAGCTAAAGGTGCAAATCCAAACGGCTCAACTTTAGCGTTTTCAATGATAACAATTAAAAAATTGTCGAACCACTTTTCAAAAGCAATACTGCTTACAGTAAGAAGTGCCGCCGCCTCTTTGTATCTCGTAGTCTTCAAGTATTCTAAAAGTTCGTCTACTCCCTTTTGAGCGGCATTTGAAAGCGAATTGATGTCTATCCCGTCACATTCAGAAAGCGAAGCCTCATAAAACCCCTTCTCTTTGCCCGTTACAGCGGCGCGGTACGCAATTTTTATGTTTGCCTCAGCACATTTTAGATTTGCGGCTTTTATAACTTCTTCACACTCTGTTTTTTTAGACATCAAAAGAAAATGTGAAAGAGCGGCTTTGTCAATTATAGCTTCACTTAGCTGTCCGTCTTCATTTTCCGTTAGTGCTTTATAGCCTTTTTTTGCCGCTTGTGTCATATAGTCAGGAAGCAGTGAAAAATCGTTTATTTTTACAGCTTCTTCTATGACTGAAACTTCGACCGATGAGGGAAAAAGATAATACGGCTCGTCGTTAGAGCGTGACACACGGGATTTAAGCGCGGATTTAAGGTTGTGAAAAGCGTTTAATACACCGAAAACATCAAGCAGCTCTTTTTCGGGAGCTATTTCCTGTAACAGCTTCCATGCTTTTAAGAGTTCATTGTCAAGCGCCTGTTTAGCATCTCTACTCTTTTCAAACGAATAACCGTGTTCTTTGATTTTAGTTAAAGCCTCGCTGTAATCAGACGCACTTAATAGCTGCTCTATATCTTTAGATTTTAGCAGCTTCATTTCGTTATATCTTATCCGCGCTACGGCATGTGCGTAATCATATTTGTTCATAGCTCTTCCTTAAAAAACAGCGTATCTGCGGCAATATCAGAAAGCTTGTTGGCTTTAGATGATACTATCGCATTAAAGTCACAGTTTTCCTCAATATTACCGTAAACCAACAAAAAACCCCCGTCAATATCCGCCGTCGCGTCATCAATAGTCAGTGCGTTTTTTAAGCTTAGACGAGCATTGACTTTTTCTAAAAAATCGGCGGGGAGCCTATTTTTATCCGCCTTATTAAATCGGATTAAACCCTCTTTGCCCTCATGGGCATGAGAAACTGCCATTTCCGATAAAACCTCAAAATATTCACTTGAAGGCAACTCATTGAGCGCTTTTACAGAAGCTTTTAGAATATCCTGAAGAATATCAGTTTTTGCCGCAAG
>JAAZGX010000111.1 GCA_012511005.1 Clostridiales bacterium | reverse complement strand
TTTTTTGTTTTTACGATTTTGTTATTGCGGCGCCTTTGTAATAGTGCTTTAATATTTCTTCAAAGTTACTGCCTTGCCTTGCCATATAATCAGCGCCGTATTGGCTCATTCCAACACCATGCCCGTAGCCATATACCTTAAAGATGACGCCCGTATCCGTCGCCTCTGCTGTAAAAGCCGCGCTTTTAAGGGAAAAGGCGCTTCTGATTTCTGCACCCGTAAAAGTTTTTCCGCCTATTTCAATTGAGCTTACCGTTTTCGCGTCAGTCGTTTTTATTTTTCCTATCCATGTAGATTTATCCTTAATGTCAGTCGATGCCCCTATAGACTTTGCAATATCACAAAACTGTTCTTTTGTAACACTTAAAGTGGTAAGATAAGAGGGGGAGAGGGGGTCGCCGGCGCTTCTGACGCTTTTTAAGTAGTCTATGTTTTTACCCCAAACGGCAGCGGCATTTTCCGTAGTACCGGTGGAAATGGCATGAAAAGCCGCAACACAAAGCTCGCCTTTATATGTTAAGGTCTGACCGAGTACGCTGTTTACGGCATCCATAATTTTTTTCTCGTATTTCTCAAATGAATTGCCCCATTTTTCTTGTCTTTCTTCTTTTGTCAAATAACCTTGATGAGTTGAGGTGTCGTTACTGATATCTGCTCCCGATAAGGCACTGTTGGGAGAGTCTTTAGAATTTTGCGCCTTAAATCGTACAGCGTTGGTATAGCAGGCAACAGCTTGCGCTTTTAGAGCCTCCTCGTTATAGCTTGCGGGCATTTCTGCCGCCACAGAGCCGCAAACATATTCAAGCTCCGAAACGGTGACAACATCCTTATTCGCGCTTAAAAAAACGCTGATTTCTTTCCCGTCTTTTTCATTAGGCGTTTGCTGCGTTGTAGTTTGCTTAGAACTTGAGACGGGCTGTTTGTCCGGATGTTCAGTTTCAATTTGTGAAGAATTAGGATTTCTCACGATGACCGGTGCAATTAAAAGAGAAACCGTAATTGTCAAAAGAAGATATACAAATGATTTCATAGTTATTTATCCTTTCATATTCTGTATTTTTTAATTGACTTTGTCTTGTTATTGATATACAATAATATGTAATTCTTTTTCAAAATATGATGAGGTGACTTTATGCACACATATATTTCCCCAATAGCAAACGATGCGCTCGTAGCACTGTGTAACGAGTTAAAACAGAATGCATATTTCAATCCGGAGGACTTTGAAAGATTTGATGTGCATAGGGGGCTTAGAAACAGAGACGGCAGCGGTGTTATGGCAGGGCTTACAAAAGTATGTTCTGTTGCGGGCTATTATCTTGTTGACGGTGAAAGGATGCCGCGTGAGGGCAAATTAGTCTATCGCGGTATAAATATTGAGAATATTATAAAAGGGTGCCAGCAAGAGGACCGTTTCGGCTATGAGGAAATAGTAAGGCTTTTACTTTTCGGAACGCTTCCGACTGCTGAACAGTTGGACGCTTTTAAGACTGTGCTTTCGGTATCAAGAGAGCTGCCTGATGAGTTTATTGAGGATATGATAATGAAAGCGCCCTCAAGGGATATTATGAACAAGATGGAAAGAAGCGTTCTTGCTCTTTATTCTTATGACGGTAATCCCGACGATACATCGGTGGAAAATGTTTTAAGGCAAAGCATTCAGCTCATAGCCCAACTGCCGACGATTATGACATATGCCTATCAGGTTAAAAGGCGGCATTTTTATAAAAAGAGTATGTATATTCACGCTATTAACCCAAAGCACTCAATAGCGCAAAGCATATTAAACTCGATACGCTCTGACAGGCAATTTACAGATGCCGAGGCAAAGCTTTTAGATACATGCCTTATTGTCCACGCGGAACATGGCGGCGGTAATAACTCTACATTTGCAACAAGGGTGCTTACCTCCACAGGAACAGATACTTATTCGGCAATAGCTGCCGGAATAGGCGCCCTTAAGGGTCCAAGACACGGCGGCGCTAACCACAAGGTAATGGAGATGCTCCAGTATTTAAAAAATGACGCAAAAGATATTACTAATGAGGGGCAAGTGGCAGATTTTCTTACAAAAGTAATAACGAAAAAAACAGGTGACCGCAGCGGGCTTGTGTATGGTATGGGACACGCTGTTTACACGCTTTCTGACCCGAGGCAAAAAATACTTAAAGCGGAAGCTGAAAAGGCCGTTATGGGAACAGAATTTGAGGAGGAGTTTAAGGCGCTTGACCTTATTGAAAAGCTAACTCCTGAGATATTTGCTTCAATTAAGAATGACACGAAAAGAATTTGTGCAAATGTTGATATGTACTCCGGTCTTATTTACAAATACTTGAGAATTCCGGAGGATTTATATACTCCGCTTTTCGCCTCCGCTCGAATAGCGGGTTGGGCGGCGCACCGTGTAGAAGAGATTATGACATGCAGCAGAGTTATCAGACCTGCATATAAAAGCCTGTCTTTACCTCAGGAATATACACCGCTTATGGAAAGACACAGTGAGCAAAGCAAGGACTCTCAGAAATACAGACCGCTTGAGGAAAGAATGTAAATCGCCCAAGCTACGCAAAACGCTCTTTAGCGAAAGGATTGAAAATATGAAAGCTTCTGTGAAATTTATAAAGCTAAAGTATTTATTATTTGGTTTTGTTTGTTCACTTCTTGTGGCGTTGCCCGTTAGAGTGTATCAAATCTTTTCGATTGTTGAAAAGGATACGGGATTTTTCAGCAGAAAAAGTCCCACAATACCTTTACTTTATGGCTTTTTGGCAATCGTTACTATTAGTATAATCGCTCTATCATACCTAAGCGCAGAAATTCCGAGCCGCGGTCTGTCAATGAAAAAGAATAAGCTGCTCGGTATAGCTTCTGTTATATTCGGTGCGGGGCTAATTGCGAATATATCAAGAGAAACAACTGTTCTATTAAAAAACCTAACTTCAAAGGCTCCTCTTATAAGGCACGGCAGTTTATTAGAGTTGTTTTCACAGCAGGGCGGAATAGTCGTACCCGTTAAAATAGTCGTTGCATTTTTAGGCGCCATTTATCTTTTTCTGTTCTCGTTTTCGCATTTCGGGAGAAAGTCGTCATATAAGGAGCAAAAAGTACTTGCTCTAACGCCTGTGCTTTGGGCGATGTGTGGGCTTATAATATGCCTTATGCAAGAGATAAGCTATATAAAGGTTTCAGAGCTTATGATTGAAATATGCTTTTATGTCTTTGTGATGTTATTTTTAATGAGTTTTGCTAAAATATCATCATCAATATCAGATAAGCCCGTTATGTGGCATATATTTGCATTTGGACTTCCGGCGGCGCTGTTCGGAATTTTATCAAGCGTACCAAGGTTTATGCTTTTACTTTCAGGTAATGGTTTAGTATCCGGCTATCCGTTTGATTTGTCATCACTTGCTGCCGCAACCTTTATTATTATGTATATTTTCGCCTCGCTTGGGTTAGGGTTTAACGGGCGCAATTCGGAAAAGGGGAAACTTCAAAACAGGGAAGAAGATATTCCGGACGAGGCAGAGGCGCTTATGAATAACAGCTTAACCGACAGTGAAACACAAGAAGAAGACACAGACGAAACGAGCGGGCTGTAAGCAGCTTTTACAGGGAGAAAGAATTAGTAATGTTTTTAGAGAATATGGCAAATGCTGCACAACAGGTTCTTATTCTATATATACTTGTGGCGGTAGGATTTATTTCTGACCGCCTTAAAGTATTTACTGAAAGTACGGCTAAACTTTCTAACAATTTATTGTTTTATTGTGTTACGCCGGCTGTAATACTAAATTCATTTATTTCTATGGAGTTTACGCCGGAAAAAGCACTTTCTCTTGCCATAGCCTTTTTGTGTGCCGTAGGCACAATGATAGTCGGAATGATTTTTTCGGCTCCGTTTTTTAAGAATAAGGGTGATGACAGGGCTATATATCAATTTTCCGTAATATACGGTAATATGGGATATATGGCTCTTCCTCTTGCACAGGCACTGCTTGGAGATGAGGGTGTATTTTATTGTTCGGCGGGAGTAATGGCTTTTAACACCGTTTGTTTTACGCACGGAGTATGGTTAATGTCTAAATCCGTAAACGGTAAAAAAGCGAAGTTTGAGCTTTTAAATATTTTCAAAACGCCGGGCGTTATTTCTGTTTTAATCGGACTGCCGCTTTTTGTAGCAGGCGTTAAAATGCCGCATATGATTGCCGCTCCCTTAAACTATTTAGCCGGAATGAATACGCCTTTAGCTATGATTTTTTTCGGCACATATATAGCGAATACAGATATAAAGAGAATGCTGTTTGATAAGGGCATTTATCTTGTCAGTATTCTAAAACTCATTTTAATACCATTTATTATGCTTGGTATTTACAAGTCTTTAGGTATTTCGGGCACACTTTTAACAGCGTGTATGATTTCAGCCTCTGCGCCGAGTGCTAATAATACTGTTATGTTTGCCGCAAAATACGATCACAGTACCCGGACGGCATCGAAAATTGTCGCTCTTGTCAGTTTTATATCAGTTCTTACAATGCCTTTTATGATTGTACTGGCTTCTTAATAAGAAAGCTTGTAAAGCAGAAGCAAAACCGTTATAATAGATGTTAGGAAGCTAAAGAAGTTTATAATTATGATTTTTATCGTACAAACCTATATTAAATATAAGAAAGAGGAGTGTTTTATATGAAGCTTGTTATAGGCATAGTGAGCGACGCTGATGCATCTGCTGTTTTATCACAACTTAACAGGGCGCATTTTATGGCGACTAAACTTGCGACGACCGGCGGGTTTTTACGCTCCGGTAATGTAACTTTACTCGTCGGAGTAGAGGAGAATGAAGTGTCCGAGGTAATAGGGATATTTAAAGAGCATTGTTCTAAAAGAAGCCAGTACACTGCCGCCGCCGCGCCTTTCGCGGGAGACGGTTTTATTTCCTCGGCGCCTGTGGAAATAACCGTTGGCGGAGCAACTATTTTTGTGCTTGATATTGATGAGTTTTATAAACTGTAATTATGATTAATAAGCTTGGAATTGATGACAATACGAAAAGAAAGCTTTTGTCTTTAACCGAAAGGGGTACATTAAACCACGCTATACTCATAAGCGGGGGAAATGAGGAAGAACGGCAAAGGCTTGCGCGTTACCTTGCCAATTTTACCGTTTGCATAAGTGGGGAGGAAAGGCCTTGCGGAGTATGCGCGTCTTGTAAAAAGGCGGCTAACAATATGCATCCCGATATTCATATATATGAGAAACTGCCTAAAAAGCGGTTTTATGCAAAAGAAGATGTTAAAAATTTAGTTGCAAACGCGTATATTACGCCGAATGAATCAGATATAAAGGCAATAATTATAAAAGAACTGCAAAATATGAATATCGAATGTCAGAATTTGCTTTTAAAAGTTTTAGAGGAGCCTGCTTTGTATTCGTCGTTTATTTTAACTTCAAATTCAAAGAATGTAGTCATACCAACAGTTATATCCCGCGTAACGGTATTAGATATAACGGACACGGGTGAAAACCGGCAAACGAGCAAAAGGGTTTTGGAAACGGCAAAAGCAATTGGGAGTGCAATACTGTCACCGAACGAATTTGATATTATAATTGCATCAAGCGCATTAGAAGGCGGCGGACAAGAGTTTACAGATGTCCTTTTAGAGCTTTCAATTATTATAAGGGACGCGCTCGTTAAAAAAACAAAGGGAACAGGGGAGCAAAGCCGCGTACCTGAGGCGGCGGCAGAATTAGAATTATATTTATCTAAAAAACAATTAATTGATTTATATGATGCGGTGACGGCTATATTAAATGATACTAACAAAAATAAAAATAAAACCCTAATGCTTACAGCGCTTTCAACAAAATTAAGACGCGCTGTTAAGTTTTAACAAAAGGAGATACAAATGGCAGAAGTTATAGGGGTACGCTTTAAGGAAGTGGGCAAGGTATATTATTTTGACCCCGATGGCAAAGAGTACGATAAAGGCGAACAGGTTATAGTGGAAACCTCACGCGGAATTGAATGCGGTGAGGTTATGATGGAGAATAGAGATGTAGATGAAGAGAATATTGTAAGGCCGCTAAAAATGATTATTCGTCTTGCCACAGAAGAGGATATGGAAACCGTTGCCCAGAACAAGGAAAAGGAAAAAGAAGCGTTTGATATTTGCGTGAAAAAGTCTGACGAGCTTAGACTTGATATGAAGCTTGTTGATGTTGAAATGACATTTGACGGCAGTAAAATCCTTTTCTATTTTACATCTGACGGCAGAGTGGACTTTAGGGAACTCGTAAAAGGACTTGCAAGCGTGTTTAGAACACGCATAGAAATGCGGCAAATATGTGTGCGCGACGAATCAAAAATGCTCGGCGGACTTGGAGTTTGCGGCAGGGCTTTTTGCTGCTCGGAATTTCTTCCGGAGTTTCATTCCGTTTCAATAAAAATGGCAAAAGAGCAGGGGCTTTCGCTAAATCCCGTTAAAATAAGCGGAACATGCGGCAGACTTATGTGCTGCCTTAAATATGAGCAGGATTCATATGAGTATTTATCAAGAATAACTCCTAAAGTCGGCTCTACAGTAAAAACAGAGGACGGAATTGGCAGAGTCATTGAAAATAACCTTATAACAGGCATAGTAAAGGTAGTTTTGAAAAATAAGGAAGACGCCGCTCCTGTAATATACAGCATAAAAGATGTTAAGACGGCAGGGCAGGAATTAGAGCCTAATACACCTTAGTCAATTAGTGATATAAAGGTAAATAAAACAATTAAAAATAGTAGTTTTAGATGAAAAAAGACAAAAGGATTGAAAAATAAAGACTTTTTTTAAAATACTATTGAGTATTCTATACAATTGTGATAATATAAAACTAATCTAATAAGGAGGCTTTTACAATGTCATACATTATTACTGATGATTGCATTTCTTGCGGCGCATGTGAGGCGGATTGCCCGGTAGCAGCTATCTCTGAGGGTGACGGCAAATATGTTATTGATGAGACTCTTTGTACTGATTGCGGAGCCTGTGCCGATGGTTGCCCTGTAGACGCGGCTATTCCCGATTAAGTATTAACATAAATGCATTTTTCAACAATAAACACATTGGCAATCTGCTAATGTGTTTATTGTTAAAATACCAAGACTTGATTTTGCAATTCGTTGACATTTAAATTGCAATTATGTATACTTATCTTAAAATAATGAGGTGGTTTTTTGCTCGAATTAGACTATGCTTTTAACTTAATAATAAAAGCGCTTGCACAGCGAACGGACGAGCTTGGATTTAAGCTTGACTATCCGGAAGGTGTGCGTCCGCCGGAGGTTCCTATATTTGAGGACGGCAAAGCAAAATATATTATATACAGAGGCGAAAAGGGCAGAGTGAAAATTGAATACAGTGAAAGCAGAATAGCTTTCTACTGCACATCATCTGACGATGAATGCTCTGATAGTGATATGCCGCGCGTATCGCTGAGTTTGCTTGAGCTTGACACTTATGACGAGAGGGATTTACGATATATTTTCGATGAGTATTTGCAAAGCCTTGACACATACTATGGTACTACAAAGGCTCGCACAGGAAAAACAAAGCTTCCAACACCCGTTTCAAAAAGTGCTGCGAAAACAGGCGCTCTAAGTTACGACCCGCTTACATTGGGCAACAGGTTTGTAGGGGCATACCAAGAGTATAAAGACGCGTACCGTGAAAATATAGAAAAATACGGCGAGTTTTTAGCTGAAGAGTTTTTTATAGAACATGGGAACAAAGCCGTTTTAGAAACTATTAAAGAGAATAATAAAGTAAAGATGCGAAAGCTTTTTAACCTTTTAAATGAAATATATGAAGACGGAACCAATGAAACGCAGAGTTTAATAGCCGTTACGATATTAGGAGAGCTTTATAAAGAGCCGGAACTATTTTCACGAGCAAAAGAGCATATGAATGAAGATATGGCAGAAACAATTCAGCAGGTCGTAAATTTTCTTTCATCCGGCAAAAGCAAAGGCGCAAGAATGAGGCTTACTAATCCGCCCCCATACAAACCCCCGAAAAAGAAGAGAGAAAACCCTCTTATGAAAATGATGGGCATGCAGTAAATTCATCGTATTTATTTTGTGTATA
>JAAZGX010000110.1 GCA_012511005.1 Clostridiales bacterium | reverse complement strand
GCAGAAATCCCGATGTGCCTGACTTTAATGGCGGTTACTATATAGGACCCACGATTTTTGATAATGTAACTGAGGATATGGTGCTTGGCAACGAGGAAATTTTCGGTCCCGTACTCAGCATTAAAAGAGTTAAAAACTTTAATGACGGGCTTCGCGTTATGAATAATAATCGTTATGCAAACGGCTCCGTTATATTCACTCAGAACGGGCATTATGCAAGGGAATTTTCACGGCATAGCCATGCGGGAATGGTCGGAGTTAATGTCGGTATTCCCGTTCCTATCGGATTTTTTGCTTTTTCAGGTCATAAGGATTCATTCTTTGGCGATTTACACTGTCTCGGCAAGGATTCATACCGTTTTTACACAGAAAGTAAAACGGTTACAACACGCTGGTTTGACGAGGATGAAATACACAAAACAGAAGTTTCAACATGGGACGGAACTATATAATAAATAAATTTTGGAGGAAAAGAAATGCTTAAAATAGGTATAATCGGCGCCGGTAGAATAGGCAAGGTACATCTTCAATCTATAACATATCAAGTTAAAAATGCTGTTGTAAAATCCGTTGCAGACCCATTTATGGACGATGAAACAAAAGCTTTTATTGAAAGTATGGGCGTTACTGAAATATATGACGACTACAAAAAGATACTTGACGATAAAGAGATTGACGCTGTTTTAATCTGCTCGTCTACTGATACGCACTCGTCTATTTCCGTTGAGGCGATAAACGCCGGCAAACATGTATTTTGCGAAAAGCCTGTCGACCAGACCGTGGCTAAAATATTAGATGTTAAAAATGCGTTAATAGGCAAAAATACTAAGTTTCAAGTAGGCTTTAACCGCCGTTTTGACCATAACTTTGCAGCCGTTCGCGCTGCCGTAAATGACGGTAAAATCGGCGAGCCGCACATAATAAAGATTACATCCCGTGACCCTCTGCCGCCCAATCCGAAATATATAAAGGCGTCAGGCGGTATGTTTCTTGATATGACTATTCACGATTTTGATATGGCTTGCTTCCTTTCAGGCAGTGATGTCGGGGAGGTTTATGTAAAGTCCGCTGTACTCGTTGACCCTGAAATAGGCAAGCAAGGCGATGTTGATACGGCTGTTATTACGCTTAAAATGGATAATGGCGCTCTTTGTGTTATAGATAACTCGCGAAAAGCCGCGTATGGGTACGACCAAAGAGCAGAGGTTTTCGGCTCACTCGGTATGGTTGCTACTTCAAATGACACGCTTTCCTCTGCCGTAATATCTGACGAGAACGGCGTAACGGGCGAAAAGCCGCTCTACTTTTTCCTTGAGCGGTATATGCAGTCTTTCACACAAGAAATGATTGATTTCGTAAATGCCGTTACAAACGATACGCCCGTACCCGTTGGGATTGAGGCGGGGCTTATATCTGTAAGAATTGCGCTTGCCGCTAAAAAAAGCGTTGACGAGAACAGACCCGTTAAGCTTTCCGAAATAGAAGGATTTTCTGATGAACAATAATTGGGATATAATTGTTGTCGGCGCCGGTATTGGCGGACTTACTGCCGCGGCTACTGCCGCAATTTCAGGCAAGAAAGTGCTTTTGCTTGAAAAAAATAACACGCCGGGCGGCGCTATGACAAGCTTTGTAAGAGGACGCTTTGAGTTTGAAGCGTCCTTACAGGCGTTTTACGGATTTGGTATTGGTGAAAATGCGGGAAGCGCCCGCAAAATATTAGATGAACTTAAAGTTAGCTCTGCTGTTAATTGGGCCGCAATACCTATGGCATATAAAATTATAACAAAATCTTGCGACGGCGAAAATATTAACGCAAATATGCCTTTCGGAATTGAAAACTACATAGAAAAAATGGAGGAATATGTCCCGGGCTCCCGCCCGTCTATGGAAAGACTGTTCGCACTTGCTGACGATATTGATGATACCCTCGAATTTATGAAAACGGCGGACAAATATGATTTTAAGACCGTTTTAACCGTACTAAAAAGACATCTAAACTTTTTTAGAACTGCTCCGTACAGCGTTGACGATGTGTTAAATTCTTTAGGTGTACCGCCTAAAGCGCAGGATATTTTCAATGCCTGCTGGCAGTTTATCGGCACGCCCGCCGACAGTCTTAGCTTTATTCACTATATCACTATTATTCGCTCTTATCTGATTTTCGGCGCCGTTGTGCCTAAGTTTCGAAGTTACGAGCTTTCTATGGCAATTGCAAGCTCAATTGAGCGGCATGGCGGTCATATATGGTATAATTCAAAGGCAGATAGAATACTCGTTAAAAACGGCAAGGCTTATGGCGTTAAGCTTTCTGACAAAACAGAGGTTTATGCCAAAAACATCATATGCGGCATTTCACCCTCAACGGTATTTTCTAAAATGATAAATCATAACGATGTGCCCGAAAGGGATTTACAGCTAACAAATGCCAAAAGCTTAGGCGCACGCGGATTTTCTGTTTATCTTGCTCTGAACCGCTCGCCCGAAACGCTCGGTATTACTGACTATTCTGTCTTTTTACACGATACTGCCAATACGAGAGAGCAGTTTTCTTTAATGGGTAATTTAGATACAAATAACACGGTAACGGCAATATGCCTTAACATTGCTGTTGCGTCATGTTCCCCAAAAGGCACCACATTGATGTGCCTTTCCTCCCTTTATACGAGTGATTGTTTCAGTACGGTTAAACAAGAGGATTATTATAACCTTAAATACAGTCTTGCTAAAAAGATGATAGAGCGATATGAAAGAGAGCTTAATGTAAATTTACACGACTATATTGAGGAGATAGAAATTGCAACTCCTATGACATTTGCGCGATACATAAGCTCACCGCAAGGCACAATAAAAGGGTACCTCTCTTTACAATGGGACGGAGTAGTTTCAAGGGCTATGATGAGAAAAGACGATTTAAGTCCTTTAGGGATACGCTTTTGCGGCGGCTTTGGCGAAAAGTTTTCCGGCCTTTGCCCGTCAATGCAAACGGGGTACAATACCGTCTTGGATTTACTTACAGAAGAAAAGGAAAAAGCCGCAAAGGAGGAAGCGATAAATGAGCAGTGATAAAGTAGTTGTACACTCTAATTTTAATGATTTAAAAAACTTTGCGCGTTTAGTAAAAATACGAAAAGATGCAATTAATAATACACCTGTTTCCCCGCTCATAAAAACGCACACCGTAAACGATGTGGCAAATATGCTTCACCCTGAAAAGCTTTTCTTGAAAATAAAAAAAGTAGTTCCTATGGACGGAGGCGTTAAAAGCTTTGTGCTTACAAATGATTTTAACAAAGGCACACAGTCGCTTCCCTATTTTATTTCAGGTCAGCATATATCTGTTCGTCTTGCTATCGGCAAAGCCTTTGCCACTCGTTCTTATACTATCGTGTCGTCGCCTCGTTTAGCTCTTACAGATAACGAGTATATAATTACTGTAACGCCCACTCAAAACGGATTTGCATCCTCTTTTATCTTAAACAGTTGGCGCAAAGGCACGGCTGTTGAGGCTGCACCCCCCTTTGGCAACTTTTATTATAATCCATTAAGGGATAAAAAAGATATTTTAGGAATAGCTTCTGACAGCGGTATAACTTCATTTGTTTCATTAGCACAAGCTATTGATGACGGTACAGAAAATGCTAACTTGACTTTAATTTACGGGTGCCGCAAATTATCTGACGCTATATTCAAACCCTTACTTGACGACCTTTCAAAAAGAAATCCGAATATAAAGGTCTCTTATGTTTTTAGTGATGAAAAGGTGGAAAAGTGCGAAAGAGGGTTTATCACAAGGGCGATAGTTCAAAAATATGCACCGGAAAATTATAGTCTGTTTATGAGCGGCCCGCCGTCTTTATACAAAGCTGTTGCCGCAGAGCTGTCACTAATAAGCGTTGCGCGAAAAGATATTCGGCTCGCCCCGATTTACGGACACAGAAATCCCGACTTGCTTATGGATTATCCGGAAAAATCAAAGGATAAAGAGTTTTATATGACAGTATATAAACGCGGTGATATTATTGCGGAAATAAAATGCTTTTCATATGAAACGCTGCTGAATGCACTTGAAAGAAACGGCATAAAGACATTTAATATTTGCCGCGGCGGTGAATGTGACTGCTGCCGAAGCCGCCTTACGGCAGGTGAGGTCTTCGTTCCGAAAGCGGCTGATAAACGCCGCTTTATTGACCCTAAATATAACATCTACAACCTTTGCGGCACATACGCCATAAGCGATGTTGCAATTGAGCTTTTTTAGATTTATTCAGAATAAAAACTGCCGCGAAAGAATTTTTCGCGGCAGTACATTTATTTAATTATTCAATTATCAAGGGATTTTAATGTGGGGAAAAGTAAGACATCTCTTATTGATGTGCTGTCCGTAAGCAGCATGACGAGCCTGTCAATGCCTACTCCTATTCCTCCCGTTGGCGGCATACCGTATTCCATAGCCGTTAAAAAGTCCTCATCAGTTTGGTTAGCTTCCTCGTCGCCCTGTCTTAAAAGATCCTCTTGTGCTTCAAATCTTGTTCGTTGGTCAACAGGGTCGTTTAATTCGGAATACGCATTCGCTATTTCCCTTTGACTTATAAACAGCTCAAAACGCTCCGTAAGCTCCGGATTTTTGGGGCTTTTCTTTGCTAACGGCGAAATTTCAATGGGGTGGTCTATTACAAAAGTCGGCTGCTCTAAATGTTGTTCGCAAAATTCCTCAAAGAACATACTTAATATATCGCCTTTTTTATGCCTGCTTTCAACCTGTATTCCCTTTTCCTTTGCAAGAGCTTTCGCCTCTTCAAATGTAAGGAGCGTAAAGTCAACATCTGCATATTTCTTTACAGCGTCTGTCATTGTAATTTTTTCAAACGGTTTTTCAAAATCAAGCTCAACGCCTTCAAACATTACTTTAGCAGTACCAAGCACTTTTACGGCAACATGTCTAATCATACTTTCAACAAGCTCCATCATTCCGTTGTAGTCAGTATATGCCTGATAAAGCTCCATAAGCGTAAACTCAGGGTTATGCCTTACGCTTATACCCTCGTTTCTGAAAACGCGCCCAATTTCATATACTCTTTCCATACCGCCTATAATAAGCCTTTTAAGGTACAGCTCCAAAGAAATTCTAAGCTTTAAATCCTCGTCAAGTGAGTTGTGGTGAGTTAAAAACGGGCGCGCCGCGGCACCGCCTGCGTTTTTTGTTAGCATCGGCGTTTCTACCTCAACAAAATCCCTGCCGTCTAAAAAAGAGCGGATTTCTTTGATTATCTGTGAGCGTTTAAAAAATGTATCCTTTACTTCAGGAGTCATAATAAGGTCTAAATACCGTTGACGGTAACGAATGTCCGTATTCGTAAGCCCGTGGTATTTTTCCGGCAGCGGTAAAAGGGATTTAGAAAGAAGCCTTATAGATTTAGCGTGAACGGAAATCTCGCCTCGTTTTGTAAGAAAAACAAAGCCCTGTACCTCAACTATATCGCCAATATCCCATTTCTTAAATTCCTTGTACTCTTCTTCTCCTATATCGTTCATACGAACATAAACCTGCATACGGCCCGTACGGTCATACACATCTATAAAATTTGCCTTGCCCATATCGCGCCATGTTTTTATTCTGCCGCAAATTGAGACATCTTTATTTTCAAGCTCTGAAAACCTGTCTCGTATCTCGTTATTTGTGATAGACTGATTTGCCGTTGTAATTACAAATGGGTCTTTACCGTCATTTTGTAAGGAAATGAGTTTATCAAGCCTTATTCTTTTTAATTCGTTACTGTCCTCTTCTCTTATCGCTTCCTCTGGGGGCGATATACTGTTTTCTGACATATTCATTTCTATTCCTTTCCGATAAACGGTAAAAATTAAGTTAAAAGCATAACTATTTTATTGCTTTTTTGAGCCGGAGGATATCTCTACTATCTTATATACGGCAGCGCCTTTTGGCGCCTCAACCGTTACTTTGTCACCCGCACGCTTGCCTATTAAAGCTTTTCCGAGCGGTGATTCATCAGATATTCTACCCTCTGCCGGATTTGCCTGTGCATAACCCGTTATACGAAGCTCCATTGGCTTTGCGCCTCTTGCCACTGCTTTTATAATTACCTTAGAGCCTATCTGAACGGTTTCAGAAACAACATCCTCCTCAAGGATTTTTGCTCTTCTTAGCATAGACTCAATTTCAAGTATTCTGGACTCAAGCTTGCCTTGCTCACTTTTCGCCTCATCATACTCGCTGTTTTCCGATAAATCCCCGAAAGATAACGCAGTCTTTATCTTTTCGGCGGCCTCTTTCCTGCCTACTGACCTGAGATGCTCAAGCTCCTCTTGTAATTCGCGAAGACCCTCATATGTCAATAACACATCTTGTGGCATCTGTCTACTTCCTCTCGTATGTTTATTATATAATGCACATCAAATTTTCCGTCAAACTAATAGATTGTATTATAGCTTTGTTGTTATTCATTGTCAAGCATATAGCCGTATATTTCATACATCGCCGCGGCAAATGAATAGGAGTTAATATTCTTTGGAAGAACTCTTAAAAGCTCGCTCGGAATAGTAGGCGCCGGCGGCATAAGCTTCAGTGTTTTTTCTCTGTTTCCGTCCTTTTTATGATAAATTGCTCCGTTGTCAATATCTGCAATAAAGCTGTATCTTTGTAAATCCGTATTAGCGTTAGCACGCAGTATTACGGCGCCGTAGCTTTTCATCGCTTTTTCGGAAAACGAGTGGAAAGCTTCATCATTTTCCGTTTGTATATACATTCCTTCGATTTTTGGTACGGCTTCTAAAATGAGCTTTCTGTAATAAAATCACTATCCCGAATTAATGCTGTTTTTATTATCGGTTTTTTCGGAATTTCGGCAACAGTCTTTTCCGTAAAGCCCTTCATACGAGAAAGGCTGAAGCTTTTTTCATTAAAAGAAAGCTGTAACAACTCCTGTGGTAACTGTGTTTTTTGCGGAAAAACAAGTCTGTTTTTATACGCATTGAATACTCTTAAAGCTCTTTCAGATGTAAGCTCCTTTTCGGGTATCTTAAATACATAAAACGGAGGAAAGGAATGCTCCTTTACCCTTTCTAATTTGAGCTCTTCCTTTACGGCTGCCTTTTTTTCTGTTTTAAACCGCGCAAAAAATCTTTTTTTAGGCTGTACAAATATTTCGGCGCTTTCAGCAATATCCACAACACAAAACAAAAAAACCACTCCCGACATAAATTATGCCGGAACCTTTTATGATATGCTCATATTAACTGTTATGGTTTTTATCTCTAAGCAGTGATAATGCTTTTTGCATTTGCAAATCGTCTTTTAATGCTATTGCCGTATTAGGCTCATGCTGCTGTGCCAAGCTTACTTCATAGTCCGGTAAAAGCCCTTTACCCTCATAGCTTTCGCCGCTATATGGAATAATATTAGCAGTCGTTAAAGTTACGGCGCCACCGTTTGAAAGCTCAAACACTTTTTGAAGCGTGCATTTGCCATGCGTTTTATTCCCTACCGTTTGCGCTTTGCCGAAAGATTTTAATGTAACGGTAAAAAATTCTGACGCACCCTCTGTTTTGTTGTTTATTAATAAAACGACAGGAATGTTTATCTCGTCCGTATCGGATGAAAATGTTTCAACGGTATCTCCTGCTTTATTGACGGCCCTTGCCATCATACCTCGGTTTTGTGTTGCAAGCGGCACGAAATAGTCTGCCATTTTCGCCGCCGTTTCTATATCTCCCTCAGAGGTGCTTCTTAAATCTATTATTAAAGATGTTACGCCTTTAGAAAGCAACTCATCAAGCGTAGATTTTAGTTGTAAGGCGGCATTGTTATAAAAATCGAATATAGAAATAATACCGGTATCTCCATTTATCTCATTCGTTACAGCCTGTGATTCATAGCCCTTTACAACGCTTACTATATTTGTTTTGCCTTTCTGTTCATACGAAATTTTAACGGTCGCAAGCATTTCACCCTCAAAGCTTTTTAAGAGTTTTTCATAATTATCGGAAGTTACAGGAACTTCGTCTATCTTTTTTATAACGGCGTCTTTTGTAATGCCCGCAATCTGTGCGGGAGAGCCTTTTTTAGAGGATAATACTTTAAGCTGTTTTTTTGAACTGTCCCACCCGCATACAAGCCCTATTCCTGCTATTTTACCCTTTGCTCTGCTTTTATACTCGGAATACTGAGGGGCTGTCATATATTTACTGTATTTGTCATTAAGACCTAATACATAGCCGTTAAAAATTTCACTGTCAAGCAAATCATTGTCAATATTTCCGTAATACTCGCGGCGAACTATATCATCAATTTCAGAAACAGATGAATAAAGCTGCTGCTTGCCCGGAAGGTCGCTTATTATTGAATTGTACATTTTTACTGAGGCAGACATCGTTATCGCCACAGCCGCGGCAGCCGCTATAAAAGCCATAGCAAGCGCCGCCCCTAAACTGACTTTTTTATTCATATTATTTTATCACCTTTAGGTGTTTATACGGCAGTCCGCCGGTTTATTTACATAATTGAGCGGGTTTTTCCATTTACCGTTTACCAATACCCCGAAATGAAGGTGAGGACCGGTTGAAAAACCTGTGCTTCCTATCTTTGCAATAATTTGTCCCTTTGATACATTCTGACCTGTGGAAACTAACACACTTGAACAATGTGCATAGTATGTCTGCACACCGTTGCCATGGTCTATAACGACATATAGCCCATACCCTCCGTTGTAACCGCTGTTATATGCGGTAATTACTTTGCCGGCGGCAGATGCGGAAATATTTTTACCATGAGTGCCGCCATATATACAAATATCAATACCATTATGATATGTACTGCCTGCCAAGTTTCGAGGACCAAAGAGAGATGAGATATATGTATTTTTGTACTGCACAGGCCAAATCATTCCCGTTGAAACGGTGCCGCTGCCCGATGAAGATTTGCCGCTTAAAATTTCAACAATCTTTCTCTCGTATTCTTCTATCTTTCTTTCGGCATTGTCGTTTATTCTTTTGTACTGGGCGCTCTCGGTGTTAAGTTTTGCAACATAGCCAAGAATTTCGTCCATATCGGCTTTGATTTTTCTTTCCTCAACCTCAACAGCCTCTCTTGCTTTTACTTGCTTTGCCTTTTTTTCGTCAAGCTCCGCCTTTTTTCCATTAAGGACAGTTTTTTCAGCGTCACGCTCTTTTATTGTGTCTTCTATCTCAATTTGAAGTTTCTTAATATCTTCTATACCTTGATTTATTGCTTCCACAAGATTATTATCATGCTCTGAAATCCGGTTAAGAAGCTCAATTTGCGACAGAAATGT
>JAAZGX010000109.1 GCA_012511005.1 Clostridiales bacterium | reverse complement strand
TGTTTCAAAAAAATCTTAGGGTTTTTTGTTTGTCGTTGTTTAATTTTCAAGGTCCTTTTCGCACTACCCTCGTTTTGGGGTGCTTGCATATCTTATCAAATTATTTTACCCTTGTCAACTGTTTTTTTAATTATTTTTAAATTTTTTTGCTGCCAAAATTCAGCAACCGAATTAAACGCTATATATTGAGGTTTTTATTAGTATATACACTATTTACCATACTAAATACGCATATAAGTTTACTATAAAGGAGAACATAAAACAGCATATACATTAAAATGGGGTGTAAAAATGAAAATATCAATTGATAAGAAAAAATTAAAAAAGGCATGGAGCATACTTGTAATTATTTTGCTTAATATATTGATTGTTACTGTTGTGGTTTCTGTTGTTGCCGAAAGCACTCCCGCAGAAAGCGCACAGGTTCTTTCAAAACTTGGCTCCAGAGGCAGCGAAGTAAGAAATGTTCAAAACGCATTAAAAAAACTTGGTCTTTATAATGGCGCTGTTGACGGCATATACGGAGTAAAGACTGCAAATGCAGTAAAACAATTTCAAAGAAACTGCGGAATAACTGTCGACGGAATAGCCGGCCCGAAAACACTTTTATATTTAGGGCTCGGAAGCTCGCCTTCTTCCGCTAATCAAAGTGACTTATACCTTTTAGCAAAAGTAATAGCGGCGGAAGGGCGCGGTGAAAGCTATACGGGACAAGTAGCTATAGGCGCCGTTGTTCTAAATAGAATAAAGCACCCGTCTTTTCCGGACAGTGTTTCAGGCATCGTTTATCAAGAGGGGGCATTTACTTGCGTTAGGGATAGGAATTGGAATACAGAGCCAAATGCTACTTCAAAGAAGGCGGCGCAAGATGCGCTTAACGGCTGGGACCCGTCGGGCGGCTCTATATACTATTATAATCCGGCTAAAACATCAAATAAATGGATGAGGTCTCGCCCCGTCGTTGTTACAATTGGCAGTCATGTGTTCTGCAAATAAAACATCCCCTCCATTGGAGGGGTCTGTTTACATATATAAATAGTATATATAACATTACGACTTTTTTGTGTTTGAGGGAACGACAGCAGAGACGATTTCTATCGTTTCCTTCGTTTCTCTTTTCTTGGGAGTTGATTTGATTTTTTCTTCTTGCTCCTTTTTACCTTCCGGAGTGTCTCTATAATACTGAGTATGAGTGTTTGGATGTTTTGTAGAATTCCAAAGCTCCTCTGCAACGGGCTTCCACGCCTTTGCGAAAGCGTCACACTTTGAGCAAAGCGTTTCAACATCCTCATGCGAAAGGAAGTCAGAAGATTTTGCGCCCGTTTGTTTAATTATCTCTCGCAGCCTGTCGGGATTTTCAAGCATTGGGCAAGGGCGCAGGTGATTGTCATTAAACGGTTGATTTTTTCTGTAAGCCATAAACAAGGGGTTTTTCAGAGCTTCTATAAGCGTATGCGTGCGGATATTAGAGTCAGAATAATGAATAAATACGCAAGGCTCGATATCCCCCGCGGAATTTATGTGGAAATAGTTTCTTCCGCCTGCGATACATCCGCCGACATATTCACCGTCATTTTGAAAGTCTACAACGAACAGAGGCTTACCGGTTTTTGAGTTTCGCATTTTCTTCATCCAACCGTACATAAACTTTCGCTGCTCCGGCGTCGGAATAAGCTCTGTATCGGCTCCTTTTCCAAGCGGCATATAATTGAAAAACCAAGCGTATTTTACACCGTTTTCAATAAGGAAATCTAAGAAATCACTGTTCGTAACACTCGGTATATTTTTTTGCGTATAGCAAATTGATACGCCGAATAAAACTTTATTTTTTCTTAAAAGTTTCATAGCGGACACAGTTTTGTCATATGAGCCGCCGCCGCGCCTAAAGTCCGTATACTCCCTTTCGCCCTCAATGCTAAGCGCAAGCGTAATGTTGCCCGCCTTGTGAATATCATCACAAAGTTTTTGGTCGATTAAAGTGGCGTTCGTATAAATAAGGAAAAAACAATCTCTGTTTTCTTTACAAAGAGTAAGAACATCTTCCTTTCTCATAAGCGGTTCGCCGCCTGTCATCATATAATTGTGAGTACCCATCTCTTTACCTTGCGAAACAATACTCCTCATTTCGTCAAGAGTAAGGCTTTGCTTGTCTCCATATTCGGCAGACCAACAGCCTTTGCATTTACGGTTACAGGCGCTCGTTGGGTCAAAAAGTATCGTCCATGGAATATTTATATTGAACTTATCACGGTTTTCTCTAACGGTTTTTGTGCCATAAAATCCGGCATGAAGACCAAGCGCCAAAAGCATCGTTTTTATGTCATTCCTGTCAACATCAGCAAGAATGCTAAGGGCAAGCTTACGGTAAATATTATCAAAATCTTTTGCACCTTGTTTTATAGAGGTGAAGTACTTTTCCGGATAAACCCCTTTAGTAAGCCTTTCTGCAGTTTCTATAAGCCTCAGAATGTTCTTCTCCGGATTTTTATCAAGATATTTTAATATTCTATTAAGAACGAAAGACGCTGACGCGTGCTGCACTTTGTGTTTCATAAATTACATATCTCTCCTTTCCGAAAAGCGTATGTGTATTTGTGATTTTAACATAATTATACCCCTTTGTAAACAATAAGCCTGATTATTTTAAATTATTACCAATAAAAGCAAAAATAATCCCGCTTTTTAAGACGAAACTATTCTTGTTATATAATAATAAGATTATTCTTCCGAATACTCTTTTCTAAGGGATTGCTCCGCTTAACCTGTACCGTCTTATGGCACCCAAAAACACCAAGTCCGCCTAAAATTATAAGCAACGCAATGCAAATGGCGGCGCTTTCATGCTATATTAAAAAATCCCCCGTACATAGAATTACCTATCGTGCGGGAGAATTTAGTTTTATTATTTCAACATATCATGGTACATACCGAGCCAATATGGCAGGGTGTATGTCGTTGAGCCTTCTAAACTCTTTGGGTTGTAGTGCGAGTCAAGCCAGAACGAGCTGTTGTTATACTTATGAAACGCACGCTCATCGGGCGGGGCTACCGCCCAGTCAAGCTGTGAAACATAAAGGAGATACTTTAATATATCTTCCGCTTCAAAGTCTGCAGTAAGCTCCGGAATAGAAAGCCCCTCTGTTATATTAAATGACAGTGTTGTGTTGACATCAAGCCCCAATGTTGAAAAGTCAAGCGCGGCAATATCGTCCCTTTTTCTGTTTGATGCAAGATACCTTATAGTTTCAACAGGGTGGCGGCTTAAAGACCACGCCGCTGTTTCAAGAATATCGTTTCCATAAGCATCTTTAATTGTATCCTTTGGATATGCAAGCTGATAAATATAGTACCAAAGCGGGTTTTCGCTGTATTTCATAGACTCCCACCAGTCGTCAAGCGCCAAGCGGTAGTATGACAGTAAGTCTTCATCTTCTTCAAGCTGGAACAGTACATAAAACGCAAGCATTGCCATTTCCTCATCAGA
>JAAZGX010000108.1 GCA_012511005.1 Clostridiales bacterium | reverse complement strand
GAACAGCAAAAAGGGCGGCAGAAAAAGGCATATCCCGAAGGAATGCAAAAAGCGATTGCGGATATTTTTTCTGATGATAAATTCTGTGTAACAATATCCTCTCAAAACCTTGACGGAGAGGGGCTATCTGATGAACTGCTTTCTAAAACAGATGTGCTGATATATTGGGCGCACTCGCTTCATGAAAAGCTTTCGGACGACACGGCAGAAAGAGTTTACAACTATGTTAAAGACGGAATGGGTATAATATTTCTTCATTCGGCTCACTTTAGCAAGCCCTTTAAGAAAATTATGGGTACGAGCGGCTCGCTGAAATGGAGAGAGGACGGCAGGCACGAAAGACTTTATACCGTAAACCCTTATCATCCTATTGCAAAAGGACTGCCTGAAAGCTTCGTTTTGAAAAAGGATGAGATGTACGGCGAATATTTCGATATTCCAACTCCCGATGATATTGTTTTTATAGGCTGGTACCCTGGCGGTGAGGTATTCAGGAGCGGTTTTACATATCATCTTAACGAGGGTAGGGTGTTTTACTTTCAGCCCGGTCATGAGACTTATCCGATTTATTATAACGAGAATATAAAAAAAGTGGTATATAACGCGGCGCTGTGGGCGGCAAAAAAGGATACTCCCGTAAAGGAAACCTTTGTAAGTAGTAATTGTAAAATGGCACTGCCTAAAACAGTGGGTATTTCTATCAAGATAAAAAACTGAAAGGGGAAAGAATTATGGTAAAAGTAGCATTAATAGGCTGCGGCGGAATAGCTAAAGGAGCGCATATTCCCGGCTATAAAAACATTGACAATGCAGAAGTTGTAGCAGTATGCGACATTCTGCCCGAAAGAATGGACGAAGCGGAAAACAAACTCGGAAAAACAGTAAAAAAGTATACGGACTATAAAGAGCTTATAGAAAAAGAAGATATTGATATGGTAGACATTTGCACGCCTAACTACCTTCATGCAGATATTGCGATTTACGCATTAGAGCATGGTGTTAATGCCTTTTCGGAAAAGCCTGACACAATTTCAGTAGAGCGTGTGCTTGATATGAAACGGGCGCAAGAGGAGAGCGGCAAGCACCTTATGGTTATGCGCAATAACAGGTATTGGCCGTCTGCAAAAGAGTTAAAGGCTATGGTTGAAAACGGCGATTTTGGCGAGATTTATACGGGCAGGTGCGGTTGGATTAGAAGACGGGGTATACCGGGAAAAGGCGGTTGGTTTACAACGAAAGAGATGTCCGGCGGCGGACCGCTAATTGACCTTGGTGTGCATATGATAGACCTTGCTGTTTATCTTATGGGAAATCCGCGCGCCGTTTCTGTTTCCGGATGCACATACAATAAATTTGCCGACAGCGAAGACAAGGGCGACAGTGTACACTCAAAATTTGGCGATGCCGTCGAGGATGGTATATTCGATGTAGAAGATTTAGCAATAGGGTTTATTAAATTTGAAAACGGAGCAAGCTTACAGATTGAGTTTAGCTGGGCGTCTAACATAAAAAGAGAAACTACATTCGTAGAGCTGCGCGGAACGAAATTAGGCACTAAATGGTCAAATGGCTCGTATGAGCTTTATGACGGCGGCAAGGGCAGCACATTTAAAAATGTTTTCAAAAAAGCCGGTCAATACAGTAAATATAAAAATATACACGGGGAAAATCTGAAGCATTTTGTAAATGTGATAGAAAATAAGGAAAAGCCGGACTTTACGATAGACCAAGGCGTTAATATGATAAAAATCCTTGACGCTATATATAAATCGGCAGAAACGGGCAAGGAAATTATACTGTAAAGCTGTAAAATAAATGACTGAAAGGTATAAAAGGCTATGAAAAACGCAGAAAATAGGGGAAGCTTTATAATAGACGGTGCCGATTTTTTATTAAACGGTGAAAAGTTTAATATTTATTCGGGCGCTATGCACTATTTCAGAATACTGCCCGAATATTGGGAGGATAGATTAACGAAGATGAAAGCCGCGGGGCTTAACACAGTTGAAACATATGTTCCGTGGAATCTCCATGAGCCGAAAAAGGGCAAATTTGATTTTTCGGGGATGCTTGATATCGTAAAATTTGTGGAAACCGCAAAAAAAGTTGGGCTGTATGTTATAGTAAGGCCGGGACCTTATATATGCGCCGAATGGGACTTTGGCGGATTTCCCGCATGGCTTTTAGCAGATGAAAATATTAGGCTTCGCTGCTATGATATTCTTTTCCTAACGCATGTTTCAGACTATTATAAATTGTTACTGAAATAACTAGTTTCGCTTCAAATTACGAATGGCTGCAACATTTTTTCAATGCAGGTTGAAAATGAGTACGGCAGCTATGCGAATGATAAGGAATATCTCGTATTTATTAAAGAATTAATGATTGAATGCGGTGTAGATGTACTTCTTTTTACATCGGACGGTCAAACTCGTCATATGCTTTCGGGCGGCTCGCTGCTTGATACATTTAAGGTTATAAATTTCAGCGGCAAGCCGAATGAAGCCTTCCCGGACCTTGTGCCATTTCAAAAAGATATGCCGCAAATGTGCGGCGAGTATTGGTGCGGCTGGTTTGACCATTGGGGCGACAAGCATCATACCACAAATCCGGAGGATATGAAAACTGTTATGGAGCAGTTTTTTGAAAATGACGCAAGCTTTAACTTTTATATGTTCCATGGCGGCACGAATTTTAACTTTTGGGCAGGCGCTAACCACCACGATTTATACTGTCCGACGATAACGAGCTATGATTATGACGCGCCTCTTAACGAGCATGGCGGCTATACGAAAAAATATCATATTATCCGTGAGGCGCTTATTAAACATCAGGGACTCGAATTAACAGAGCTGCCCGCCGAGCCGAAACTACAGAAAATAGGCAAGGTAGAGCTTACGCAAAGCGTATCACTTTTTGATAATTACAAGATTTTATCAAAACATTTCCGTGACGGTTATCCGCGCCAAATGGAATATTACGGTCAGAACTTCGGGTATATTTTATACCATACGGACATTGTCGGAAATTATCCGGAGTCAAATGTAACAATAGAGGGGATACATGACATAGCCTATGTATATGCAAACGGTCAATATATAGGCAAATTCGATAGGAGCGAAAAGCCAAAAAAGGGAGAGGCGCCTGAAAGCTTTACATTTAAGCTGCCGGAGTTTAACGGCAAGAGCAGTATTGATATTCTTGTCGAGGGCATGGGCAGAGTAAACTACGGCAGAAAGATTTATGACCGCAAGGGAATTAGCGCCGTTACAATAGATTATCAGCTTGTATTTGGCTGGGATATATACACTTTACCGCTTGACAATATTGATAAGCTGATGTTTATAGGCAATACAGATGAATATCCGTCATTTTTAAAAGGCACATTCAAGGCAAACAGTAAGGACGATTGTTACATAGATATGCGAGGATTTAAGAAAGGCATTGTATTTGTAAACGGCTTTAATCTCGGCAGATACTGGGAAAAAGGGCCGCAAAAGACATTATATTTACCGGGCGTGCTTCTTAGAGATGTTAATACCATTGTTGTATTCGAGCAGGAGGGCTGCGCCAAACGAGAGGTGAATATTGTTGACAAACCAATGCTCAAATGAGGTATACGAACTTAAAAGGATTATAGAGATTTCAGAAAACATTGTTTTTTTAGGCGGTGCGGGCGTATCTACGGAAAGCGGTATCCCCGATTTTAGAAGCGCAAAGGGACTATATTCTAAAGAGCCGTTTACGGACGGTTCTCCGGAGTATATGTTGAGCCGCACATTCTTTGACGATAATACGGCAGAGTTTTACGAGTATTACAGAAAAAATATGCTCTACCCGAAAGCAAAACCGAATAAGGCGCACACAGCGCTAAAAGACCTTGAACTTCAAAAGAAGCTGTCGGCAGTTATTACACAGAATATTGACGGACTTCATCAAGCGGCAGGCAGTAAAACTGTTTATGAGCTTCACGGCTCGGTCTATAGAAACTACTGTATGAACTGTAATTGTAGCTACGGACTTGATTTTATCGTAAATAGCTCCGGCATACCGCTTTGCAAAAAGTGTAAAGGCATAGTAAAGCCCGATGTAGTGCTTTATGGGGAGGGGCTAAAGGGACAAGTTATTGAAGCGGCAGTAAACGCTGTAATAACGGCCGATACGCTCATAGTCGGCGGCACATCGCTTGAGGTTAACCCTGCGGCGTCGCTCGTTGAGTATTTCGGCGGCGGCAGTCTTGTGATAATTAATATGAGCCCGACAAAGTATGACGAATATGCAAGCCTTATAATAAAAGAGCCTATAGGAGAAGTTTTAGGGAGTGTTATGAAGCTGTAACGGGAGCGTGAAAATCATGACTGAAAAAGAAAGATTTATAAAGGCGCTAAAAAGAGAGCCAATTAAGGGGCTTGTACCGACTTTTGAACTCGTATTTTACTTAACGCTTGAGGCGGTAGGCAGAATTCATCCGGAGCATCGGCGGTATTATCAGTGGAATCAGATGAGCGAAACCGAAAAACGGCTTCAATTAAATGATATGGCGGACAGTTATTTAGAGGTTGCAAAAAAGTATAAACACAGTGCAATATTCGTACACCCAAACCCGGGTGACTTTGAAAATACAGTAAGAATACTTGAAATTATAAGAGAGAAATCGGGTGACGAATATTTCTTAATGCTCCACGGCGACCCGACATTCAGTATACCCGACGGTGACAGTATGTCAGAGTTCGCTGAAAGGCTTTATAATGACAAAGCAGGGTTAAAAAAAGAAGCGGAGAAAATGCTGAATGAAAGGCTTCTTTTTGCGGAGAAAATTGAAAGGCACAAGGGGCTGCTTGACGGCTTTGCCTTATGCTCTGACTATTGCTTTAATGTCAACCCGTTTTTTACTCCGGAAATGTTCTCGGAATTTATAGCGCCGTACCTTTCAAAGGTTATAGACGGTTACCGCGCGCTTGGGTTTTATTCTATAAAGCATACAGACGGGAATATTATGCCCATAGCAGCAGAAATGGCAGACTGTAAACCCGACGCGCTTCACTCTTTAGACCCTCAAGGCGGCGTGGACTTAAAGGAGATGCGGCGGCTTTATTCTGACAGGCTGTGCCTTATAGGAAATGTTAATTGCGGACTGCTTCAAACGGGTACTATTGAGGAGTGCGAAAAGGATATTCGCCGCTCTCTTAAAGATGGTATGGAAGGGTACGGCTATATTTTCTCCACATCTAATTGCGTGTATACGGG
>JAAZGX010000107.1 GCA_012511005.1 Clostridiales bacterium | reverse complement strand
TTCACAAATATAGAATTAAACTTCACAAGTACCTTCATTTCTTATTGATAATATATAACAGGATTTCGCACCGAATATCTGTTTAATCTCCGTTGTAAACCTATGAAGCTCGCTTCTTGGCATGAAAACTTGTATCGTTCCCGCAAAGCCTCCCCCATGCACACGGCATACGCCTTTGCCCTTAAAAATATCCTCGCATATCGCAAGTGCTAACGCAACAGGCTGAGTTTTAGGGCAGGAACTCGTATAAACATTTTGGTTAAACTTAAAAGAGGAGTTTCCGCTTTGCTCTACAAAGCTCTTAAACTTCGCAAAGTCGCTTTTTAACAGTGCTCTTACCGCCGCGTCTACTCTTCCATTCTCCTCATAGAAATGCATAGCACGCTGTACGGCTCTGTCCCCAACCTTTTCTCTTAGCAAAGGAATATTGCTTCTAAAGTCAGTAAAACATATGTCCCGCAGGAACTCTCCGCCTAAAACGGCTGCAACTGCACACATTTCCTCTTTTATAGCAGAGTATTCCTCTGTAAGGTCGGCGTGGCTGCCGCCCGTGTCAACTATGCAAAGAATGTGGTCCTCCGCCTCAAAGTCAAACTCTATCTTTTCCATTTTAGGATTTTCAGAATTCTCAAAATCAATATAAACAAAGCCGCCTATTGTACATGCCATCTGGTCCATAAGCCCGCAGGGTTTACCGAAAAACTCGTTTTCAGCATACCGCGCAATTTGCGCCAATTCAAGCAGCTCTACTTTCCCGTCATTAAAAAGGTGATTTAATATAGTAGCAATAAGTACCTCAAACGATGCCGACGACGATAACCCTGAGCCAATTATAACTTGTGAGGAAACAGCGGCGTTAAATCCGCCTGTTTTGTATCCTCTTTTTACAAATGCTTCACATATTCCCCTGACTAAAGCCTCAGATGTACCCTTTTCATCCTCCCGCATCGTTACATCATTAACATCAATAGAAAAAGAGCCGTTGCCTATTGAGTTTACGCTGATAAGTCCGTCATCCGTTTCCTTAACGGCGGCTATCGTGTCAAGGTCAATGCTTGCGGCAAGGACTTTCCCGTGATTATGGTCTGTGTGGTTGCCCACAACCTCTGTTCTGCCGGGTGTGGAAAACAAGCGCAAATTCTCATGAAGATTTGAAAAGTTCTTTTCATAATGCTCAATAAGGGCAATATAACGCTCTCGCTGACTCATCGCCTGTGCTTTACCCTCGTAAACAGCGGCAAGGCGATTATCCATTCTGCCGCTAATCAGGGCATTTTTAAGCTCAAAAAGTTTCATATGCATTATTCCTTTCGCTGTTGTTAGTTTTGCTTATATTTCGCTTCTTTTCGAAAAAAGGCCAGTGTAAAATTAAGTATCAGCATTGATACGCCTGATAAAAACAGCATTATAATTATAGGACCGAAAAAACCGACAGAAAACGGGTCGAACACATGGTTGCCCAAGACACTAAGAGATAAAATCCTTGGCGAAAACCCCAAAAGAGAAATTAATAGGTATTTATCGTAGTTTATTTCGGATGTGCCGTACAGTCTGCTTATAGTGTTTACGGGTACGAACGGTACAAACCTTGAAATAAAAAGGATAAACGGATTTCCCGAATGCTCAAGCTTTAAAAGCTCCTTTAATATTTTAACGCGCGAAATGAGTTTTGAGGCGTTCCCGCCGCCGAACTTATTACCCCAAAAAAACTTGATGCTTACAAGAATTGTCACTCCCACTATGTTTATAGCCGTCGCATACCGCACATCAAAAACCATTCCGGAAATAATAAAAAGCGTGGATAGCGGGATAATTATTATAAAACTTTTTAGCGCGTAAAGCAAGAAAATAATTAAAATTAAAAGCCACTTATTTTCTAAAGAGGCAATAAAAAGCTGCCACTGTGAAAGCTGTGCTTGCAACTCCCTATAATGCACCTTAATAGAGTCAATTTGTGCAATATATGCCCAGATAAAAAGAAATACAGAAAGCGAAATAAGTATTAATGCCGCTATTATCAGCATATTAAAACGACGCTTTTTCGGCGCGGCATTATTTAATGGTTGTTTATCCAAATTTATTATCCTTTATACATTCTTAACACTATCATATTATACTATTTTATGCAATAAATCAACTAAATGCATTTAATTCTCTTAAAATGTTGGAAACATTAACAGAAAATGTTATACTTGCCTTTAAGGAGGAATGGATTATGAAAAAACCAACAGCCGTAATACTTGACGCATACACAGCAAACCCCGGTGACCTTAACTGGGATTATCTTGAAGATGTGTGTGAGCTTAAAATTTATGACCGTACACCGAAAGAGTTGATAAAGGAAAGAGCCAAGGATGCCGAAATCATAATACTTAACAAATTTTCGCTCGATAAAGATACGATTGATATGCTGCCGAAGCTTAAATTTGTAGCACTTCTTTCAACAGGGTATAATGTTGTGGATTGTGAATATTTGAAAGAGAAAAACATACCCGTTTCAAATATACCGTCATATTCCACATCTGCCGTAGCACAAATTGTTTTCTCCTATATTCTTTATTTCTCTAACAGAACAGCGGATTATAACGCCTCTGTAAAAAATGGCGATTGGGTAAACTGCCCCGATTTCTGCTACTTAAACGAGCCTATTTTCGAGCTTTCCGGTAAAACTCTCGGAATAATAGGCTTTGGCAGAATTGGACGGCGCGCGGCGGAAATCGGACATGCCTTTGATATGAATATAATGGTATTTACGCCGTCCGGCATAAAAGACGGCGCCGATTATGCACAATTCGCTTCTCTTAACGAGGTTTTAAGAGTTTCTGATTTTATTACGCTGCATTGCCCCTTAAACGATGATACTAACGGACTTGTAAATGACGACTTTCTTTCAAAAATGAAAGAGGGCGCATATTTAATAAACACGGCGCGCGGTGCTGTCGTTGATGAATTTGCCGTAGCACATGCCCTTAACAGCGGTAAGCTGTCGGGTTTTGCCGCCGATGTTCTTTCGTCAGAGCCGCCGCTGCCCTCTAACCCTCTTTTATCGGCTAAAAACACTGTTATTACACCTCATATTGCTTGGGCTGGGTATGAAACCCGTTTAAGACTTCTTCGTGTTCTTAACGATAACATCAAAGCGTATCTAAGCGGCGCGCCTATAAATGTTGTAAATCAATAATTTATAGAAAAAGTAAACATATTTCGTTTATGTTTTTTATATTTTCTTTACATTGCTACAAAGTTTTAAAAAGACCGTCTAAACTTTAACAAACTCCTTGCATAAACGCTTAAATATGGTAAAATATAAATGCAATTAAATCAATCAATTATAATATTTGGAGGTATTATTTATGTCAGTAAAAGTAGCCATAAATGGTTTTGGTAGAATAGGCCGTCTTGCCTTTAGGCAAATGTTCGGCGACAGCGAGTATGATATAGTCGCAATTAATGACCTTACAAGCCCCGCTATGCTTGCACATCTTCTTAAATACGACTCTGCCCAAGGCAGATATGCTCTTAGCGATACAGTATCCGCCGGTGATGACAGTATCACAGTAGACGGCAAAACAATTAAAATCTACAAAGAAAAAGATGCCGCAAATCTTCCTTGGGGCGAGCTTAATGTTGATGTTGTGCTTGAATGCACAGGTTTTTACACAACAAAGGCAAAAAGTGAGGCTCATATAAAGGCAGGCGCAAAAAAGGTTGTTATTTCTGCTCCCGCGGGGGACGACCTTCCCACAATTGTTTTCGGTGTTAATGAAAACATCCTCACGAAGGATGACGCTATTATTTCCGCCGCTTCCTGCACTACAAACTGCCTTGCTCCTATGGCTAACGCCCTTAATAATTTCGCGCCTATAAAGACCGGTATTATGACGACTGTTCACGCTTTTACAGGTGACCAAATGGTTCTTGACGGTCCTCACGCAAAAGGCGACCTTAGAAGAGCAAGAGCAGCTTCCGTCAATATCGTACCTAACTCCACGGGTGCCGCAAAAGCTATTGGTCTTGTCATTCCGGAGCTTAACGGTAAACTCATAGGCTCTGCCCAAAGAGTGCCTGTAGTAACAGGTTCATCAACAATCCTTGTAGCTGTTGTAAAGGGCAAGGATATTACGAAAGACAGTATCAACAGCTATATGAAATCAGTTGCAAGTGATTCTTATGCGTACAATGACGAGGCTTTGGTATCAAGTGATATAATCGGCAGCACTAACGGCTCAATATTTGACTCAACACAGACTATGGCAATAAAGCTTACTGATGATTTATATCAAGTTCAGGTCGTTGCATGGTACGATAATGAAAATTCATATACATCTCAAATGGTAAGAACGATAAAATATCTTGCACATCTTGCATAAAATCTGAACGAACACGGCATTTCATATGAGATGCCGTGTTTTTTATTTTGATAATAATAACGCGTAATATTGTTATAATA
>JAAZGX010000106.1 GCA_012511005.1 Clostridiales bacterium | reverse complement strand
GTGTTCCCGACATCATAATCTCATAGCTAAAACCTTTATACATAAAATCCGTTTTGAAAATATCACTGTAAAGTACCTCAATATCGTTTGCATATGGAACATAAAGCTTACAATTACGCTTTTTTGAAGTCTCTTCTATTACTGAAAGTGCGCGCGTATTTTGCCCTAAAGAGCAGACGACTTCGGTATTATCTTTAATTATTCCGCACTTTTCATACGCGATTTTCTCAATCGTATTCCCCAAAATTGATGTATGGTCGAGTGAAATTGAAGTAATAATTTCAAGCAAGGGTTTTGTTATTACATTTGTTGCGTCAAGTCTACCGCCAAGCCCCGTTTCAAGTATTACAATATCACACTTTTCTCGTTTATAGCACAAGAAAGCGGCGGCGGTAATTAGCTCAAACTCTGTTACAACTTCGCCCTTTTCTCTCATTTCATCTACAAAAACAGCAATATCCGATACGACCTTGGCAAAAACATTTTCACTTATCATTTGTGAATTTATTTGCACACGCTCTAAAAAATGAGTGACATAAGGAGAAGTGAAAAGACCTGTTTTATAACCCGCGTCTATCAAAATATTTGCTATCGCCGTTGCGGTTGAGCCTTTTCCGTTAGTCCCTGCTATATGCACGAATTTAATATCCTTTTCAGGGTTTCCAATATACGATAAAAGGGTATTCATCCGAGAAAGTCCCGGGTGAATACCGAATTTTAATAATGAATGAATATACTCAACAGATTGTTTATAAGTCATAACTTCATAAGGCTTTCAGTAAGCAACTCTTTTTTTAATATATTCTTTTTAAGCGCCTCTTTCCCCGCTTCTACGACCTTTGCGGGAGCTTTTGAAAGAAAGCCTTCGTTGTTAAGCTTATTTGTAAGCATTACTATTTCTTTTTCTGTTGCTTTAAGCTCTTTTTTAAGCCTTGTTTTCTCCGCCTCTATGTCTATTAACTCATCAATAGGAATGTAGATTTTTGCACTGTCTGTTATAACAGAAACAGCGCCCTCTAACTCAAACCCGTCGCCTATTGTAACATCAGAGGCGCCGGAGAGACGCGTCATAAACACTGCGCCCTTAGTAAAATCCTCCTCAAACCTCGTTTCAATAAAAAGTCTTGCTTTTCTTGACGGAGGCACATTCATTTCTGCTCTGCGGTTTCGTATTGCCTTAATAGCCGTCATTATACGCTCCATAGAGTCTTCCTCATCGTCGAACAACAGGTTTTTATCATATACGGGCCACGGAGAAATCATAATACTTTTACCGTCGTGCGGCAATGTCGTCCATATTTCTTCAGTAATAAACGGCATAAAAGGGTGAAGCAATTTTAAGGTATTTGACATAACATATACGAGTATGGCTTTTGCCGTTTCCCTTTTTTCTCCCGTATCTGAAAGCCGTATTTTAGTAATTTCAATATACCAATCACAAAACTCGTCCCAAATAAAGTCATACAGCTTTTGAAGAGCTATGCCAAGCTCAAAATTTTCAATTGAGCCGGTAACTTCTTTAACAACTTTCCCATATCTGCTTAAAATCCATTTATCCTCAAGTGCAAGATTAGCGGGTATATGCGGCGTATTTTCGTTTTCGTCAAGATTCATTAAAATAAAGCGGCTTGCATTCCAAATCTTATTTGTAAAATTACGGCTCGCTTCTATTTTTTCATCCGAAAAACGCATATCATTACCCGGACTATTACCTGTGGCAAGCGCAAATCTTAATGCATCTGCTCCATATTTACTGATAACCTCAAGCGGGTCTATACCGTTGCCGAGTGACTTTGACATTTTTCTGCCTTTAGCGTCTCTTACAAGCCCGTGAATTAAAACGGTATCAAACGGAACTTGTCCCGTATACTCTATTCCGGAAAACATCATCCTCATAACCCAAAACGGAATTATATCATACCCCGTAACTAATGTGTTTGTAGGGTAAAAATAATTATAGTCTTCTGTATTGTCAGGCCAGCCTAAAGTGGAAAAAGGCCACAATGCAGAGGAAAACCAAGTATCAAGCGTATCGGGGTCCCTCGTTAAATTTTCGCTGCCGCACTTTTTGCATTTATGAGGCTCTGATTTTGAAACATTTATTTCTCTGCAAGTCTCACAATACCAAGCGGGAATTCTATGCCCCCACCAAAGCTGCCTTGAAATACACCAATCACGAATATTTTCAAGCCAATGAAAATATATTTTATCAAATCGCTCCGGTATAAATTTAGTATCACCGTTTTTAACGGCATCTATTGCAGGACCTGCAAGCGGTTTCATAGAAACGAACCACTGTTTTGACACCTTTGGCTCAACGGATACGCTACAACGGTAACAAGTCCCCACATTGTGCGTATAATCCTCCGTCTTAATAAGCGCTCCTTCTGCTTGTAGGTCTTTTACTATCGCTTTTCTTGCTTCATATCTGTCAAGACCTGCGTATTTCGGATAATTATCGGTAATTTTAGCATCATCCGTAAGACAATGTTCAACCGGTAGATTGTGTCTTAGACCTACCTCGAAATCATTCGGGTCATGAGCGGGTGTTATTTTTACAACACCGGTACCGAAATCCATTTCTACATAATCATCAGCAATAACGGGAATTTCACGGTGGACGAGCGGAAGTATGAGCATTTTTCCAATGTGTTCTTTATACCTTTCGTCATTCGGATTAACAGCAACAGCAGTATCTCCTAAAAGCGTTTCCGGACGAGTTGTTGCAAGCTCTAAATAACCGTTACCGTCCTTAAACGGATAACGCAAATGCCAAAAGAAGCCTGCCTGTTCCTCATATTCCACCTCTGCATCTGATATTGAAGTAAGACAATGAGGGCACCAGTTTATTATCCTTTCGCCTCTGTAAATAAGCCCTTTTTCATATAAATTAACGAATGTTTCAATAACGGCTTTACTGCAACCGTCGTCAAGCGTAAACCTTTCACGCTCCCAATCGCACGAAGAACCTAACTTCTTTAGCTGCTCTATTATTTTGCCGCCGTACTTATCTTTCCATTCCCAAGCTCTTTTTAGAAAAGCTTCCCTGCCAATACTTTCTTTAGTAAGCCCCTCTTTTTTCATAGCTTCAACAATGCGAGCCTCGGTAGCTATTGAGGCATGGTCTGTTCCGGGCAGCCAAAGTGTGCTGTGGCCCTGCATTCGTTTATATCGTATTAAAATATCCTGAAGTGTGTTATCAAGCGCATGCCCCATATGAAGCTGCCCCGTTATGTTTGGCGGCGGCATTACTATGGTATATGACGGCTTATCTTTATAACGCTTTGCATGAAAAAAACCGTCCTTTATCCAGCCGGAATACAGACGCTCTTCAACCTCTTTAGGATTGTATTGTTTAGGAAGTTCCTTTTTCATAATGTCCCCCATAAAAATGCAAATCAATTCAATATATTATGTCATAGTACGCTCTTTTTGTCAATAAATAAAAAGCGTATTCATATATATTGAAATAGATGTAAATAATTGTTATAATGTATAAAGCAAATATTTCCGAATAACTTATGCATAGATGTTATCTACTTCATAACAAGGAGAATGAATATGAATTTTGAAGGCTTTGTTTTATTTGACGGTGCTATGGGTACTGTGCTTCAAAACTACGCACACTCTGCGGGTGAACTGCCGGAGCTGCTAAATCTGACTGACGCTGAGCTTGTTACAGAAATTCATAAAAGCTATGTATTAGCGGGAGCCGATGTTATAACCACAAACACCTTTGGCGCCAATGCTTATAAAATGGGTAATGAATATAATGTACCTGAGATTGTCACAGCGGCTGTAAATAACGCAAAGTCTTCCGGCGCAAAATATATTGCGCTTGATATCGGTCCTACGGGCGCAATTTTAGAGCCGTTCGGGGAGCTTAGCTTTGAAAGTGCTTATGATATATTTTATGAGCAAATCAGTGCCGGAGTAAAGGCAGGCGTTGATTGTATAATAATAGAAACAATGTCTGACTTGCTTGAAGCAAAAGCCGCTATAATTGCCGCGAAAGATTGTTGCAGCTTGCCTGTAATAGCCTCTATGTCTTATATGGAAGGCGGCAGAACCTTTTTAGGTACAGATGTTATTACGGCAACTGTCACTCTTTGCTCACTTGGCGCCTCTGCCGTTGGCGTTAACTGCTCTTTAGGTCCTAAGGATATGGTTGATATTGTGTCGGATATACTAAAATATTCAACAGTTCCTGTTATAGTACAAGCAAATGCCGGCATACCCGCAGTAATAGACGGTGTTACATCATTTCCTGTTGCTGCCGCTGAGTATAATGATTTTATTAAAACATTTATTAATATGGGGGTTACCGTTTTAGGCGGGTGCTGCGGAACTACTTCGGAATATACTAAGTTAATGCGCGAAACGATTGACCGTTCTAATCTTAAAGAGCGTATTATTAAGCCTTATACAGCCTTTACAAGTGGTAGAAAATCTATAATATTAAAAGATGATGAGATTGTAGTTATCGGTGAAAGAATAAACCCAACAGGCAAGGAAAAGCTAAAGGAGTCTTTAATCAGCGGCGACTTTTCTTATGCTGCTGACGAGGCTCTTTCTCAAGAGGACTGCGGCGCGGACTTGCTTGATGTAAATGCCGGTATAGCCGATATTGACGAGCCTGCTGTATTAAGACAGCTTGTAAAGGAAATACAGGCAGTAACAGCCTTGCCGCTTTTGATAGACAGTGTTAACGAGACGGCTATTTCAGAAGCCGTAAGAGTTTACAACGGTAAACCGTTAATTAATTCAGTAAACGGCAAAGCAGAAACTCTTGAAGCTATCCTACCGATAGCCGCCAAATACGGCACCGCAATAGCGGCGCTTACTTTGGATGACAACGGCATTCCTAAAACTGCCGAAGAACGCTTTTTAATTGCAAAACGCATACTCGTAAAGGCGCTTGATTACGGTATAAAAAAGGAAGATGTTATAATTGATTGCCTTACAAAAACAATAGCGACTGACCAAGCAGAAATTATTGAAACATTAAAGGCTATAAGGCTTGTAAGAACTAACCTTGGCGTAAAAACAATTTTAGGAATAAGTAATTTTACATTTGGACTAAAATCAAGAGATGTATTAAATTCTGTATATCTTAATGCCGCCCTCGGCGCAGGGCTTAATATGCCGATTATTAACCCGCTGTCTAAAGACTGTATGCGAATTATAGATGCATACAGGCTTATAAATAATGAAAAAGATTTCTTACAATATCTTGGAGAATAATTCGTTTGATAAAATTGACCTTCCGTATAAAAACAGAAGGTCAATTTTTTCTGGTTTCTCAGTGTGTTACATAATATTTTCGTCATAGCAGGTGCGCTGTCCTCCGATAAATTTCGGACGGGTACGCGCAGCATTCACAGGAGCGTTACCGATGTGTTTTACATCAAGTCTTAATGGTACCGCAACTTTTTTTAGATGCATACCAATTAAAGTTCCCCCAATATCAAGTCCGGCATCTGCCTTTATTTCTTCAACAGCGACAGGGTCAGAAAAAGCATTATAAGCGGCGGTTGCAAATGAGCCGCCCGCCTTTATTTTTGGCAGCACATTTACAATCTCAAAACCATTTGCCGCCTTTCGCTCAATAATTATAGCTCGATTTAAATGCTCACAGCACTGGGCGGCAAGAAAAACCTCTTTCTTTGACAAAACCTCAAAAATGCCTTCAAAAATAGCTTTCCCGATTTCCGGACTTGAATAACTCCCAAGATTATATCCCGCTACTTCACTTGAAGAACAACCTATAACAATAATTTGCCCTTTTTTTATTTTAGCTTTTTCACAAAGCTCTGTTATAGCTTTTGCTGCATCAATTTTAATCGTTTCAATCATAACTTTCACCTGTCTTTTTCTAATTAAAAAACATTTTACTGTATTTTATTCGTTTTAACATCTCGTAAATTGGTATAGCGGCAACAATTGCCGCAACAGCTTGAATAAGGTTTCCGGGAATTGTAGCTGCCGCTGCCGATAAGCCCTCCCTGAATAACAATAAAGCGCATACAAAATAACCGAATACCATAAACAGCTCAGCAACAGCGGCGCTTATAATTCGCCCAACAATTTTATATTTTGGCATTATCTTATCATAAACGGCAAATATATAAAAGGCTATAACGGCAACTAAGCCTTTAATTAAAAATGTGGCAGGCGCATAAAGACTGTAACCGGAAATAACATCGGCAAAAGCAGAGCCTATACTTGCTGCGCAAAAACCATATACCGGTCCTAAGACAAAAGCTGAAAGCAGCACAAAGCAATCGCCTAAATTGAGATAACCGTTCATCGGAGCCGGTATTTGCACCACAAGCGTTGCCGCACAAATAATTGCTGCGAACAATCCCGAAAAAACTAATTTGCGTAATTTTTGCATAATTAACCATATCCTATTGCTATTTTCTTTTTAATATATTATAATATGAATTGGTATTATTGATATAGCCATTTACATATTATTTGTTATTACCAGATAGGATGACCTTTTTGCTGACATACGACCTTCACAATGGTACAAAAGAATGCCTTTACGAGCAGCTATATACATTTATTAAATCAGATATTT
>JAAZGX010000105.1 GCA_012511005.1 Clostridiales bacterium | reverse complement strand
GCAACACAAAATGAGAGTGCATAATTACCGCTATCACTCGTAATATGGTAATAGTCCCACTCTTTAATGCGAAGTTTATTCGCTTTAATATTCTCCGGATTATACTCAAGTACAAGGTGATTTGCCCACCCCGGCTCAGTAAGCTCGCCTTTTTCGTTTAGAAGCTTAGCAGGTTTAGTTATTTTATGATTTCGATTCATAATTTTCCTCCTGAATTTATTAAAAGACTATTAAAATCTTGATATGCAGAAATGATTGTGTTATATTAATTTTAGTGGATTTACTATTCATAATTTAAGTAAAAACCATATAAGGGGAGATAATATGTTTACAAGGATACAAATGAAAGAGGCTGCGAAACTTAATTTTAAAAGGAAATGGAACACCTCAATAATTGCCACGCTACTCGTTATGATACCATCTTTACTTATTACCGCAGAATACACATTTTCTAATTCTGATGATTTTTATGTGCCGTTTAGCCTTAAATCAAATTTATTTTCACTTCAAGCTTTTCAATTGTTCAATAAAACCTCGTTTGCTTTAGCATTTTCAATTATTTCAACGGCAATCACACTTGTAGTAATGCCTGTTTTGCAAGTTGGATACAATAGGTTTTTTCTAAAATTACGGGGACAGTTAGAGCCAAAAGTAACAGAGCCGTACACGCCCTTTAAGGAAAGTAACTGGGGTAACATAGTCTTTGTAACACTTTCAACATGGTTTTCAATTTTTATGTGGTCACTTTTATTCGTTATCCCCGGCATTATAAAATCATTTCAATACTCATTAGTGCCTGTTATACTTGCATCAGACTCCTCTATATCATCATCAAATGCTAAAAAGTTAAGCAAAAGACTTATGAAAGGTCATAAATCAGAATTATTTGTACTATACTTATCTTTTATAGGCTGGTTTTTCCTTTCAGCTTTTACAATCGGAATACTTCAGGTTGTATATGTTAAGCCGTATTTTCAAGCAACAATAATTGAGTTTTATTCCTGCAGGCGCGCGGAGCTTATTGTCAAAGGGATGCTTTTACCGCATGAGCTACCGTCATTTGGCTCTGATTGGTACTCTCCTGATAATCTAAACGGTCCTTTGGGAAACAACCCGCAATACGGCAGCGGTTACTATGGGTCAACGCCTAATTATGGCTCAGATTACAACCCGCCTAATCAAGATGATACACAATTTTAAGATTAAACACGAATTTATAACCGGAGTTTTACTTCGGTTATTTTAATTCTGCTATCGTAACACCGCTTTCGCCTTCTCCATACCTTCCTAAGCGAAATGTTTTAACTTGACTGTGTCCTTTTAAGTGGCGATTAACTGCCGCCCTTAAAGCCCCTGTGCCTTTCCCGTGAATTATTGTAAACTCCTTTATACCCGATAATATTGTGTGGTCAATAAAATGGTCAAGAGCCATAAGAGCCTCTTCTACCATAAGCCCTCTTAAATCACAACTTGTTAAAACCTCTGTACCTACTCGCCCCTCACTGTTTATCGGTTTATATACAGTTTGCTCTTTTTTGCTTTGTACCGGTTTTTCTAAAAGTCTTAAAGAGCTTTCAGGGACGCGCATTTTCAAAACTCCGGCAGTGATTTCATATGAGCCTTTTTTATCTTTACTGCTGCTAACGGCTGCGTTTTTACCTATCGTTTTACAGTAAACTTTATCACCGATTACAAGCTCACGCGGTAAAATATAGTCCTCTTCATCATCCATATCATCAATAATAGGGTTTATCGTCTTATCAATAGCGTCAAGATGCCGGCTTACAGCACTTTTAGCTCGCCTTGCAAGCTCTGCTGTATTTTTCGTATCCGCCGCCTCTCTTTTTAGTTTATCAATTTCAAAAAGCAGCATCCCCGCTTCTCTTTTAGCGTTTTCAACTATTTTAAGCGCCTCGCCTTTCGCTTTGTCAATCTCCTTATTGCGAATTTCTTTAGCGTCCTCAAAAATAGATTTTGCCTTTTCACGGTCTAATGTAGCTTGTGTTTTTAATTTTTCCGTGATACTATGCTCTTTTTCCAATTCAATTCTGCTTTTTTCAAGCTGCTCTACAACATTTTCAAATCGGGAATTATCACTTGATACTAATTGTTTTGCCCTTTCGATAATACTTTGATTTAATCCAAGTCTTTCCGATATGGCAAAAGCGTTTGAGCGACCGGGAAGTCCAATCATAAGTCTGAATGTTGGTCTTAGTGTATTGACATCAAATTCACAAGACGCATTTTCAATACGCGGCGTTTCAAGGGCATATGCCTTTAGCTCTGCATAATGTGTCGTAGCGGCAACTTTAGCGCCGCTGGCATTTAACGCTTCAAGTAAAGCAATAGCAAGCGCCGCGCCCTCCACAGGGTCAGTGCCGGCGCCAAGTTCATCAATTAAAACAAGGCAATTACTATCTGATATATTTATAATCTCTATAAGGTTTACCATATGGGAAGAAAATGTTGAAAGTGACTGTTCAATGCTTTGTTCATCGCCGATATCAGCAAGAACACGCGTAAAAATTGATACTTCACTTTCATCGGCAGCAGGAATAAACATGCCGCACATAGCCATTAGAGTTAAAAGTCCGATAGTTTTAATTGAAACGGTTTTCCCGCCCGTATTAGGGCCAGTGATAATAAGCGTGTCAAAATTCTTGCCAAGCCTGATATCGGTTGCCACAACATCTTCAGGGTTTATTAGCGGATGACGCGCCTTTTTAAGATTAATTATCCCTTTATCGTTTAATATGGGAACAGATGCTTTCATTTGATAGCCAAGCTTTGCTTTTGCAAATATTACATTTAGCTCAACAGCACATTCATAGCCGGCTTTTATGTCCTCACAACAGCCGCCCGCTTCAACTGAAAATTCTGAAAGAATTCTTTCAATCTCCTCTTGCTCCTGCCCTTTTAATATTCTGATTTCATTATTAGCCTCAACAACGCCAATAGGCTCTACGAATACGGTTTGACCGCTTGACGAGGTGTCGTGGATTAGCCCGTCAACATTTCCGCGATGTTCTGCTTTTACAGGCACTACATACCTGCCGTTTCGCTGAGTTATTATAGCGTCTTGTAAATATGTTTTGTAATATTGGGATTTTATCATCTTTTCAAGATGATTTCTTGCATTGTTTTCACAGTTTTTAATTTTACGCCTTATCGACGAAAGCTGTGCGGAGGCATTATCACTCATTTCATCTTCGCTTAATATAGCACCAAAGATTTTATCCTCAAGATATTTGTTTGGTATTATAGAATAGAAAAAAACATCAATTCCAAGGTTTTCACCGCCGTTGTTCTCTCTCCATTGGCGAAGTGAGCGAATAGCCCTTAAAACAGAGGCAATATCAAGCAACTCCCTCATAGATAGCGTAGCACCTGCATAGGCTCTTGAAAGCGGCTCGTTTACATTTTTTAAGCCTTCGAACGACGGCGCGCTAAATAGAGAAAGCAAGCTGTACGCATCTTTCGTTTGACTTAAAAGCGATTGTGCAAGCTCTAACGAGTTTTCGGGTACAATATTGAGCGCGGCTTGCCTTGCATCTTTGTTACAAGTAAAAGATGTAAGCATATTTAGTACTTTTTCAAGCTCTAAAGCTTTATAGTGTTTATTTTGTAGATTATTCAATAAAATTTCTCCTTGAGGAAAAGAATTTGTC
>JAAZGX010000104.1 GCA_012511005.1 Clostridiales bacterium | reverse complement strand
TGGAGTACATCAGCCCAATTCACAGCAAAGCCTATAACCCCTGACATAGGAATATACATTGCCATAAGTGCTATTACAATGAGAACAGATATATATTTTTTAAGCATAATTTTCACCCTTTTAATTGTTATAACAATAAAGCTAACTTTTTTTAATAGTACCACGCAAATAACTTACAGTCAAGCAAATAAATAAGGCGTTTTATTCGTTGTTTTATATTTTACGCGCGGTAGCTACATCGTCAAATTCATCTGATATAATATCTGAAAATTCTTCTTTGTGTTTTTTTAACCACGCATTCGCGTATGAGCAAGAGACTGTGGCTTTTAGTTTGTTTGAGCGTAAATAAATTGCTGCTTCTTCCATTAATTTTCCGGCTGCGCCTTGACTTCTTAATTTTGGGTTTACAAAGGTCCTATCAATGTTAACTTCGCAATTCGACTTAAAAACATAAGTAAGCTCCGCCATTAATTCGTTATTTTCACCAACGCTGTATATGCGCCCTTTTTCAAATTTGAACTCCATATTATTCTCCTAAAATATTTTTTCTATAGAATAACATAAATTAATGTAAAATTAAACCGTCCTTAATATTTTTATGAAAACTCGTTACAAAAGCTTTAACAAATCATCGCTTGCGAAAACAGAGTCGTTATTTTTTGCGAAGATTTTGGAAAACGGCTTAGTAAGACCGTATTGACTTATCTGCTTACTTTTGGTATAAATATAAGCAGAATAAGGAGGGATTTTTTTGTTATTTAGTATGCAACGACTTATTTCTTTCGTGCTTTCATTCCTTGTGGTATTGTTTACAATGTCTATGGGCGACAGACCGGATACTCCTGTAATTGTGAACGAAAACAAAACAAACCCGTATATAGTCCCCTACGGCGAGCCGATGATTTCCGCACACAGAATTGGTGCTGCTCATGCGCCTCAAAATACGCTCATGGCTTTTGAGTATATGCTTTTAAATGACAGTGAAATGAATGTCGATATTTTTGAGTTTGATGTTCAGTTAACTTTAGACGGTGAGCTTGTAATGCTTCACGACCTAACATATGACAATACGAGTAACGCAAAAGAGGCTTTTGGCTATTCCGGAATAACGCCGTATTTTCACTCCTTTGAAGAACTTCAATGCTTAAACCTTGGCGAAAACTTCAAGATAAACGGCGAATATCCATTTAGAGGACTGAGAGGCGAAGATATTCCCGAAAATCTTCGTGTTGTTACGGTTGAAACCGTTATAGATTATGTTGAAAATTACAGTGATAAAAAATTCCATTATATTATTGAAGTAAAAAGCCCCGCGCTTTGGGGGTATATGTGTACAGACAAACTTGCTGAAATTATTGAAAGCCGAGGCTTAGAGGACCGCGTTATAATCGCCACATTTATGCCTACTGTCAGCGAGTATATGGAAAAAGAGTATCCTCATTTAACGCGCTCTGCCGGAATAGTTGAAACAATTCAGTTTTACTATTACTGCCGTATGGGATATGACTTTAACGAGCTTTCTGCAACATATTCCATATTACAGCTTCCATACGGTAAAAATGTAATGCCGTGGAAAATGGAGATTGTAGACTTTGGAACAAAGCAGGTTATAAACTATGCGCACGCCAATAATATTGCGGTGCAGTATTGGACTGTAAACCACATTGAAAACGCACAATATTTGACTGAAAATGGGGCGGACGCGCTTATGGGTGACGACCCTGTGCTGCTGCTTGAAGCGCTTGACGCTATCGAAAATGAGGCGCGCATTATAAAAAGTGATGATGCTATTGCGGCTGTCGCGGCAGAAAGAAACGAGCTTAGAGAAGCGTTTGATATAATTGATAAGATTTTATCAATCTTTTGGTGAAAGGATATTTAAATTGAAAGATAAAAATAATAACATGAACACTTATTACGGCGTTGAAAGCCAAAGAGCCGCGCATAACTTTCAAATAACCGGCAGAATGATGAACACAAGCTTTATAAAAAATATCGCAAAAATAAAAAAAGCCGCTGCTTTAGTAAACTCAAAATACAGTACGCTTGATAAAAAAG
>JAAZGX010000103.1 GCA_012511005.1 Clostridiales bacterium | reverse complement strand
GTCTGATACTTTTGCGCCTATATCGAAATCGAAATGGTACCACTTTCTGGCGTTTGCATTTTGGTATTTCGTAAAAAGGTTTTCAAGCTGTTCATAGCTTAAAGGTGAATTTGGAACTTCAACTCTTCCCGAGAGATTTTGTTTAACAGGAGGGGTCGGTTCAAGGGTGCTTTGCAGCCACGGCTTTTTATACATCAAAACCGAAAACACTATCATAAGCGCCGCGGCAAAGGCTAAAGTCCTTTTATAAGAAACCTTTTTTGAGATGGTTTTAACAGGAGCTTGCCCTTGTAAAAGCTCATTTATATTTTCTTCCGAAAGGGAGGAGGGAAGCGTAAGCTTTTCAGCCTTTTTTAACTCTTCATTAATTTTTGCCTGCCCGTCATTTTTGTTATATTCATTATTCATAATAAAGACCGCCTTTCTTAACTAAACCGTGAGAGCCAACCGAAGCTTTTCGAGAGAACGCTTTAGCTTTGAGCGCACAGTTGAGGGGGAAAGCTCGAAAGCCAAAGCAAGCTCATGACTTTTAAAACCGCCGATTACAGAAAGAAGCACAATTTGACCGTCCGGGGGAGGAAGGTTTTTTATAGCCTCCATAAGCTCAAGAGCCACGCCTGTCTGTGAATGAGCTTCATCCTTAATTAAAAAGAAGTAGTCCTCCTCAGGCAATAAATCGGGGGATTTTCCGCGTTCTCTGAGAATGTTTTTACAGCAGTTTGAGAGAATTTTAAAAAGCCATGACTTAAAAGCATCATCTTTTTTGAGAGAATTTATTTTACGAAATGCCGTAAGCACCGCTTCGGAAACGGCATCCTCAGCATCGTAAGGGGAGTTTAACAGATATGACGCATACCTATACATGTCTTCTTTATAAAGGGCGTATAGCTGTGAAAATGCGTTCGTGTCACCATTTTTAGAAAGCTTTACGAGTAAAGCAAAGTCCGTCATATTTATCCCCCGTTTCTTCTCTCACTTATTAGACGCAAAAGAAAGTCTTTTTGTTGCAAGCATATCATAAAATCATTGAAATGTAAATTTTTATATGCGGTAAAAGAACAATTGATAAAAAGATGTTAATATGATATACTTACTGATGTGTATTAAAAAGAAAGAAGATTTATTATGTCATTTTTAACAAAAATTTTTGGTGATTACTCATCTAAAGAAATTAAAAGAATAAATCATATTAAAGATAAGGTTTTAGCATTTGAGAGCGAGTATTCGGCGTTGTCTGATGTAGATTTACAGGCAAAAACGCCTTACTTTAAGGAGCGGCTTAGTAAAGGTGAAGGACTTGACCACATACTTCCGGAGGCTTTTGCCGCCTGCCGTGAGGCTGCTTTGCGCGTTCTTAATATGAAGCACTACCCCGTGCAAATATTAGGAGGAATCATTCTCCACCAAGGCAGGATAGCAGAGATGAAAACAGGTGAAGGTAAAACACTTGTCGCCACTTTGCCGGCATACTTAAATGCGCTTACGGGTGAGGGTGTTCACATTGTCACTGTTAATGATTATCTTGCAAAGCGCGACTCTGAATGGATGGGCAAAATCTACCGTTTCTTAGGGCTTTCCGTAGGGCTTATTATTCATGAAAAGGATAATCATGAGAGGCAAGAAGCGTATGCCGCTGACATTACATTTGGTACAAATAATGAAATGGGCTTTGATTATCTCCGTGATAATATGGTAATGTACGCCTCTCAAAGGGTGCAAAGAGGTCATGTGTTTGCTATTGTTGATGAGGTTGACTCTATTTTAGTTGACGAGGCAAGAACACCTTTAATTATATCCGGTATGGGTGAGGCATCAACAGAGCTTTACAGGTTTGCGGATAATTTTACAAGAACGCTCAAGATGATAAAAGTTAAAGAGCTTGACGATAAAATGAATGCTGAGGAGGTTATGGAGGCTGACGGAGATTACCTTGTTGACGAAAAAGCAAATACAGCAACGCTCACGAAAAATGGTATTCAAAAAGCGGAAAAATTTTTCGGACTTGAAAACTTGATGGATGCCGAAAATATGACAATTCAGCACCATATAAACCAAGCGATAAAGGCACACGGTGTAATGAAGCGTGATATTGACTATGTTGTAAAAGACGGCGAAGTTCTTATTGTTGACGAGTTTACGGGCAGAATTATGCTCGGCAGAAGATATAACGAGGGATTGCATCAGGCTATTGAAGCGAAAGAGAATGTAAAGGTGGCTCATGAGAGCAAAACACTTGCAACGATTACATTCCAGAACTATTTCAGACTATACAAAAAGCTTTCGGGTATGACGGGAACGGCGATGACAGAAAGCCAAGAGTTTCAAGAGATTTATTCGCTTGATGTTGTCGAAATTCCGACGAATAAGCCGATGATTAGAAAAGATGAAAACGATGTTCTTTATAAAACAGAGTCCGCAAAATACAACGCGATAATAGACCATATAAGAGAGTGTAACGAAAAAGGTCAGCCCGTATTAGTCGGTACCGTAAATATAGAAAAGAACGAAAAGCTTTCATCACTTCTTAAAAAAAGCGGTGTAAAGCATGAGGTGCTAAACGCAAAGTTTCACGAAAAAGAGGCGGAAATAATAGCGCAGGCAGGTAAGTTCGGCGCCGTCACAATAGCCACTAATATGGCGGGGCGCGGAACGGATATTATCCTTGGCGGCAACCCGGAGTTTATGGCGAAATCTGAAATGCGGAAAATGGGCATAAGCGAGGAGCTGATAGCGGAGGCGACGGGCTATGCGGAAACGACTGACGAGGAAATATTAAACGCGAGAGAAGTTTTTAAAGAGCTTGAAAGTAAGCACAGAGCAGAAACGCTCAAGGAGGCAGAAAGCGTAAAGGAAGCGGGCGGACTTTGTATAATCGGCACAGAGCGCCATGAATCAAGGCGCATAGATAACCAGCTAAGAGGGCGCGCCGGTCGTCAGGGCGACCCCGGCGACAGTCGGTTTTATCTGTCCGCAGAGGACGATTTACTGCGTCTTTTCGCAGGCGACAGGTTTTATACTACGCTTGATATGTTCAAAAGCATAGGCGAAATGCCTATTGAGGCGAAAATGTTTACAAGCACTATTGAAAGCGCTCAAAAGAAAGTAGAGGGCAATAACTTTGCTATTCGCCGCAACATATTAAAGTACGATGATGTTATGAATAAGCAAAGAGAGGTTATATACGGTCAGCGTAACAAAGTGCTTGACGGTGATAATATAAGCGAAACTATTAGGAAAATGATAGGCGATACCATAACGGAAACGGTCAATTTTTACTGCCCGTCCTCTGTAAATCCTGACGGATGGAACAAAGTGGGGCTTATTAATAAATATGCTTGGCTTTTTGGCAGTGATGGATTTGAGTTACAAAATAGTGCAGAAGAAAATTTGGATATGCTTCTTGACAAGGCTTTCGCTCTTTATGATGAAAGGCGCGCCTCTTTCGGTGACGAGCTTATGGATGAGCTTGAAAGAAAAGCGTTACTTCAAAATGTCGACATTCGCTGGATGAACCATATAGATGCTATGGATGAGCT
>JAAZGX010000102.1 GCA_012511005.1 Clostridiales bacterium | reverse complement strand
GTCATACCCGTGCAACCCAATGTTTCAACGAGCGCCTCCTCGACGATACCGTCTTTAATATTAAGAGAAAGCTTACAAGCGCCCTGTTGCGGGGCACACCAGCCAACTCCGTGTGAAAAACCGGAAATATCCTTAATCTCATAGGACTTTACCCATTTACCCTCCTCAGGAATAGGAGCGGGACCATGGTGCGGACCTTTTTTGACTATACACATATTTTCCACTTCGTGGGAATAGTTCATATCTTTTCTCCTTTCGGTATTGTTAATTATTTAACCTATTCTAATTCTAACCCGAAAACCCATTTTAGTCAAGGTTTTACGCGTTATTTTGGCATATATTGTTGCACAAAGAATATGCCGTTATTTTGTAAAATTTTATGGAATATCAAGCTCTAAAACATAATCCGTTGGGTATTTACCGCCGCCATTTCTATATTTATTGGCGCCTGACTCAAATACTACAAAGCATTTGCCGCCAACTCTGTCTATCCCCTCTGCCATCGGAATGGCATTATATTCAGTAATGAGCGTATTGGCGGTAAAGCAGAACAGAGGCACAGAAAAGCCGCCTATATTTTTCGTTTCATACGGCTCTGTTAAGAATACATCTTCATAAATCATAATTTTTGAATTTTTCTTTCTCCCATATGAAGTGCTGAAAATAAATCTGCCGTCTATAAGCCTTGTCATACCCTGCGCTTGTAAAGGTATAGAAAGAATACAGTCCGGAGCAAAGCCGCCGTCCTCATTTTTTCGCCCCTTGTCAGGCATACCCTTTATTAGTTTATACCCTTCGCACCACGCATAAAGCGTTTCACCGCTTGGGAGCGCCGTAATATGCTTTGCCGTTTCTTTTTCACTTTTTTTATCCTCTACAAAGTCCCCTATCCACAAAACATCATTTTCACAGTTTGCAAACGAGCCGGCGGTTAAGAGCTTAAAGCTGCCATCAAAACGAATATCAGTATTATCCTCTGCATTTTTTAACACAGAAAGAGAAATGTAATAAGCATTTCCTCCGCTCGTAATAAAAACGGTGTTTTCTGAGCAGGCAAGCCCGCCCGCATGTCCGAAATAAGCCTCGCCGTTAGTATGAACAAGTCCTACGGATTTAATTAACTCGCCCGTGGTATTATCAATAACCGCAAGCCTTGACGAAAACTCCTTCTTAGGATAATAACCGCTAATAATAATCAGCTCATTTTCAGGTGAGTAGCACAGCCCTTGCGGGATAAAACCCTCAAAAAGACCGGGAATGAAAAATACAGGCTTTGCAATCTTAAAAAACTCCGCGAATTCTTCTCTATTTTCAGGCAACTCTTTTAATACAACTTTAGTTTGAGTTAATTCCTTTGATATACTCCCATTTTTTACGACATTAGCAGAACAACCCGTAAACGCTGAAAAAACGAGTATCAAAGCAAGTGAAAATAATAGTATTCGTTTCAAATTTATCTCTCTCTTTCTATTTTTAACTAAAAAGCAGCAAATATATTAAGGTTTTTACGAAAAAACTTGAAAACTTCTTGACAAAGAAATTCATTCACTATATAATCAAATTCGTCCCTTAAAACGGGCACGAGGACCATTAGCTCAGTTGGTTAGAGCAACCGGCTCATAACCGGTTGGTCCGGGGTTCGAGTCCCTGATGGTCCACCAATTAG
>JAAZGX010000101.1 GCA_012511005.1 Clostridiales bacterium | reverse complement strand
TGCGTTCTTGCTTGCTACTACTCCGCCGAAAATGGGGTTAGAGTTAAAATAGTTTAGCTACCACACAAATATATTAAAATAAATAGACAGAGAAGAATGTTAATCTAAAAATACACAACTTCAAATTAATCACATTATAAAGCTTTGCCGTCATTCTGTTTCAACAGTATTTGTTTCTCTCACGAACTCCAAAAGGCTTTCTGCGACATCTTCGTCCTTTTTGAAATACATATCAAAGTCCTTTGAGCGCGCCTTTGGGGTGCCTATCCAAACGGTTAACACCTCATCTGTCCGTATGATTGTGCGAAGCGTGTCAAGCTCGTCTTGCTTTATGTCGCTTGCCGTAACAACAAGGATAATGCCCGCGTCAAGAATAATATTGCAAAGCTCCCCAAGCCGCCTTATATGCTCTGTGCGTTCTTCCTCTGAAAGCATAGAGCTTTCGCTTTTTATATCGGCGTTTACGCCATACAGCATATTTCCTATGCCCATATAATAGGCGATTTTACCGTCTTTTAGGAGCGTTTTTTCTAAATTCCTTGCAACTGTCTTTTTGTCAACACTGACGGCACCCGTTATTAAAATCATCTGTGCCCTTTGACGATAATATCTTTCGCGCTCTGCTGATGTTATGCTGCTTTTATGCCATTTTATATTTCGTATATTAAGCTTTTCGCTAAGCCTTTCATCCCCTAAAAGCTCTGTAATAATCCCGCCGCCTGAAATCTCGTAGTCGTCCACGATAACAAAACGCTCTGTTTCAGAAATACCGCTTGATATATCGAATGCCGCCGGACGGTGCAAGTGTAAAATACACTGTGCCACCTCATGGCGGTTTGCTTTTGTCTTTTCGCTGCTTTCAAGTGTAGAGGCATTAAGAACACCGAGTATTTTCTCAATCTCACAGCCAACTTGAAATGTACCGATTTTTAGTTTATATGTTTTTCCCTCTGAAAGCGGCTTTTTGCCGAGCCAAAAAACGGACGCTTTTATTCTGCTGCCCGTCAAGGGCGCTTTTTGCCCTATAATAGTTATTAGCTCTCCTCTTTTAGCATAGATTTGCTCACTCATACAAAAACCCGCAGCATATCCCGCAGAAACACTCGTTTTCGGACATTCGTTAAATGTTTCTATTGATTTTACAAATGTTTTTTTGCCTGACGGTAAAAGCATAATCTCGTCGCCCGTATTAAGTACACCTGACGATACCGTTCCTGCTATTATCCGCCTGTCGTCATTTCCTGCCGTGAATTTATATACATCCTGAACCCACATACGAAACGGCAAACCGTCTGCTTTTTCACTGTGATAAAAGCTGTCAAGCGTTTGAAGCACCGTTTCGCCCTTGTACCACGGCATACTTTCGCCGTAAGAGGCTATATTTTCACCGAGTACAGCACTTATTGGAATATAACACGAAGCTGTGATGTCAATTTTACTTAAAAACTCTGTAAAGTCTTTTACAACATTGTCATATGCGCCTTTACGCTCATGTATTTCAAAAAGGTCTAATTTGTTGACAAGAACGGCGACCTGTTTTATGCCAAGCATAGAAAGCATATACCCATGGCGGCGCGAATTTTCGCTTATTCCCTCACGCGCGTCAATAACAAGAAGCGCGGCATCTGCGTGGGACGCACCCGTAATCATATTTTTTAAAAACTCAATATGCCCCGGCGCGTCAATTATGATATATTTTCTCTTTTCCGTCTTAAAAAAGCAGCGAGCGGCGTCAATCGTTATGCCTTGTGAGCGTTCGTCTTTTAACGCATCAAGTAAAAATGCGTATTCAAACGGCTTATTAGTTCTGCGGCATAGTTCACGGACTGCTTCAAGCTTTCCTTTCGGAAGTGAGTTAGTATCTGCAAGAAGTCTGCCTATTACAGTACTTTTTCCATGGTCAACATGCCCTACTATAACGATGTTCATTTCCCTGTTTTGCATATCTATAAAAACGCCCTTTCATATGGCAGTTATTTTTTAGCTACATATAACCGTCTTTTCTAAGCTCCTCAAGCCCGCCGCCGTCCTCTTTATCCTGCTCTCTGCCGGAGCGTTCGGCGATATTCGAGAATTTGCCCGTTTTAAGCTCCTCTATTATTTCTTTTATGTTTTTAGAATCAGACTGTACCGGCGTTGTGCAAGGCCAACACCCAAGAGAGCGGTAACGCTTGCCGTCGCCTTTATTAAAATAGAGCGATACAACGGGAACGCCCTCTTTTTCTATGTATTCCCAAACATCAAGCTCCGTCCAGTCAAGCAAGGGGTGAACTCTTATATGCGTACCGGACTTAAAGTCCGTTTTATACTGCCCCCAAAACTCCGGCGGCTGGTCGCCTATATCCCAGTCATTATTCCTGTCACGCGGGGAAAAGTAACGCTCTTTAGAGCGGCTGCCCTCCTCGTCCGCACGAATGCCGACGATTACTCCCGTATATGGCTCCGTATTCTTATCCACCTCATAAGTCCCTGTATTATGGTTCATTCTAAACCTTTTCCACTCTCCCGACAGCGTGTTTCTAAGCGCTTCCGTTTTCAGGTTCTTACAGCACTCAATCCGCGTCGCGTTACCGTCCGGAAAGGTTAGCTTTTTTTCAAGCGCCTTTGTATTTTCACCGTAAATCATATCAAGATTCCACTCTTTTGCAAGCATGTCGCGGTATACTATCATTTCAGGTATTTTATAGTGTGTGTCAATATGTACGAGCGGAAACGGGACATGACCAAAAAATGCTTTTCGCGCAAGGCTCAAAAGCACCGTAGAGTCCTTGCCTATTGACCACAGCATACACAAATTAGGAAAGCGGTTATATGCCTCTCTTAATATATGTATGCTTTTGTTTTCAAGGCTTTCAAGATGTGTCATACTTTACCCCTATTATATAAATTTATTTTCAATATTATTTAATATGTAAAACCCTTTTTTATTAAGCGAATTCTCTCTGTTATACCTCATAGCAGAGCCGTCCCCCTCAAGAAATACACCGCCCGCTTCTTCAACTATGCACTGCATAGCGCATGTATCCCACTCCATTGTGTACCCTGTGCGGTAGTAAATATCAGCCTCTCCTGCGGCTATTAGACACCCTTTTAATGACGAGCCTGCTTTTATGGTACCGCCGATTTTATCCGCATTTTTTTGAAGTAACTCTTTAGTTTCATCATCAAGATGAGAGCGTGAAGTCATAACCTTCAGGTTCTCTTTTCTGTCTGACGCCTTTATTGCTGTTTTTTCAGTGAAATACTCATCAGAAAAATCATATTCATATGCGCCTTCATAAACGGCAGCATAAAATAGTCGCCGCAAAGCGGGAGCGTAAACTACGCCTAAAATGCTTTTGCCGAAATACGAAAGACCTATATTAACTGTAAACTCACCGTTCTTTTTCACAAACTCTTTCGTGCCGTCAAGCGGGTCCACAATAAAACAGCAAGGATTTTTAAGCCTTTTTAAGTCGTCTGTGCTTTCCTCGGATAGAATTGCTATATCGGGATATTTTTCTAAAAGCCTTTCTCTTATTAGTCTTTCTGCCATTAAGTCCGCTTCAGTTAAAGGAGATTTGTCATCCTTATATTCTACGGTAAAGTCCCTTTTATATATCTCCATTATCTCGTCGCCGGCTTCTTTTGCCGTCTCGCACAGATATTCTGTCATTTCTTTTATGGATAAAAGGGTTTCTATATAGTCAGCTACTTCCCTTGCCGCTTTTTTTGCGGGAATTTTTAATGTTTCTATTATAATATCGGCATCCTCCGGCTTTTCATAGGGGGAGGAAATGCCTGTAAAGTCTAAAACTTCACCCGAAACAGCTTTTTTATAAAGCCCTTTTGTATCACGCTTTATGCATTCTTCTATCGGCGTATCTACAAATATTTCTACAAAAGAACAGGCGTTTTTACGGCAATGCTCTTTAGCTTTTTCTCTGTCCTTATTAAAAGGCGAAATAGCGCTTACAATAGCAATCGTTCCGCTGTCCGCGAAAAGTGAAGCAACACAGTAAAGCCGCCTCACATTTTCCGCTCTGCCTTCACTGCTAAAATCAAGGTCACTGTTAAGCCCCAAACGGACATTGTCACCGTCAAGCAGATATGCTCTCATTCCGCTCGATAAAAGCACTTTTTCAAGCTCTGCGGCTATTGTAGATTTACCGGAGCCTGAAAGCCCCGTAAACCAAATTACAGCGCCTTTGCCAAGTAATTGCCGACGCTTTATTTCGTCTTTACTTTTGAACTTAAAAATATTGTCCATAAATCCTCCAAAAGCGGTTTTTTTGTTGCATTCAGGTGGTATTAATGATAATATTAGCTAATGTTAAACGGAGGTAAGTTTATGCTCGTAACGATAATAGGCAGAGGGCATTCGGGAACACGCGCCATTTCAGAAACTCTGTCGCACAGCGGTATTTATATGGGAGAGCCGTTAAACGGTTCGTGGGACCTTGTGCCGCCCGAAAAAATGTATGAAGCGTGTAGAGTTTTTGGAAGCTATGTAAAGCACACAGGCGGTCTTAATTGGGATTTTAGTAAGGTTATAGACACAAAGCCCGACCCCATTTTTATAAGATTGATTGAAGAATATCTTCACTCTGTGCTATCGTCTAAAGCAGAAAATAAGGGCTGGAAAATTCCCGAAACCACTCTTTGCTATCCATGGATACTTAAAATGTTCCCCGAAATATACTGTATCCACTGGGTGCGTGACCCGCGGGACTGTATTTTAAGCGGTCATGTTACAGATGACCTTAATGATTTTAATATAAAGTACCCTACGACTTCTGATATTCGTGAAAAAAGGGCGATTAGCTGGAAGTATCAAAGGGAATTAATGAAAGCTACTCCCTCTCCGCCGTCTCTCTTGTTTTTAAGATTTGAGGATATGGTATTTAAGCAGGACGAAACGCTTTCAAAGCTTGAAAACTTTCTTTCTATGCCAATGGCTAAAATTCATATGCGCAGGGATTCCATAGGCAGATACAAAACAGATACGCAAAATAGCTTTTTTGATTTTTTTAAGGAGGATTTACTTGATTGCGGCTATGAGCTTTAAATGAGCCTTTCCATTATATCCTTTTTCGTACCGCTGAAAAGTAAGTACGGCGCTATGTCAAACACAGTTTTACAGCCGCTGTCACCCGCGTTATATAGCCTATATGCCGCTCTCGCATAGCAAAGCAAAATGTTTGCCGTAAACTCCGGGTTTGAATTTAGCTTTATACTGTATTCAATTATTTGTTTATTCTCATTATCAATACCCGTAAAACCGCTTCTAATAACTGTTCCGCCGTGCGGCATTGCGGTGTGATTTTTATTGAATTCCTCGTCTGTTATAAAGTGTACTGTTGTATTATAATCCTTAAAATAATTCGGCATATTTTTAATCGCGCTTTCAACAAGCCCTTTATTTGCACCGTCTTTTAGCACCACAAAGCATTCACGGGTATGCATTTCACATGGTGAAAACACAGGCAATATGCCCTCTCTCACCTCTTTTAGCGCGTCTTTTGACGGATTTGTGTATTGCACAGCTTGTTTTACGCCGTCTATACGGCGAACAGCGTCAGAATGACCTTGACTTACGCCTTTTCCCCAAAATGTATAGCCTTTTCCGTTTGGTAAAAACGCTTCAGAAAAAAGACGGTTCAGCGAAAACACGCCGGGGTCCCAGCCTGCTGAAATAATAGATACTTTTTTCCCCTCTTTTGCGGACTTGTCCACATTGTTAAAATGCTCTAAGACTTTTGTGTGGGTGTCAAAACTGTCAACAATATTAAAATACTTTGCCATATCGGGCGACTCTTTCGGCAAATCAGTGGCACTCCCGCCGCACATTAGCATAACATCAATTTTGTCCGTAAAGCTTAGTACATCTTGTTTTTTATGTACGGGTACGCCCGATACAGTTTTAACATCAGATGGATTTCTCCGTGTAAAAACTGCAACAAGCTCCATATCAGAGTTTTGAAGTATACCGCTTTCAGCGGCTTTTGCTATATTGCCGTATCCAAAAAGACCGATTTTTATACTCATTTCGTCACCCCCGTTTATTCGTAAATCAATTTATTATACTACTATAATTTACAGCAAATAGCAAGCGCACAAAAGTATTTCTTTGTTCATTTTTAGTGACTCGGTCACATTAAAACTGTTTGGTTTATGTTATTATATTAACAAACAAAAACCATTTTGATAATTGGGATACTTTGTATCTTCATTATATAAGCGTTAAAAGGAGGATTTTTTATGAAAAAATACATTTGCATTCCCTGCGGGTACATTTATGACCCCGCACTCGGTGACCCCGATAGCAACATAGAGCCGGGTACGGCGTTTGAAGATATTCCCGACGACTGGCAATGCCCCATATGCTTTGTCGGCAAAGAAGACTTTAGACCAGAGGAGTAAGGAGGAATACAATGAGTATGTTTTGTTTCCAATGTCAGGAAACCGCCGCGGGTAAAGGCTGTGCCGTTCGCGGTGTATGCGGTAAAACTGAGGATATAGCAAGGCTTCAGGACCTTTTAATTTATTCTCTAAAAGGTGTGGCAGAGGTTGTCACAAAAGGCGGGTTTAATGCGGCTTCTCTAAGTGACGCCAATCACAAGGTTTTGAGCGGTCTATTTATGACTATAACTAACGCAAACTTTGACGGTGAAGCGCTCACACAAAAAATAAAAGAGATATTAGCTGTTAGAGATACCCTTAGAAACTCCGTTAATATTGCAAATTTACATGACAGCGCCGTTTTCACAGTTAACTCTCCTCTTGAAATGGATGAAAAAGCGGCTGTTGTTGGTGTGCTTTCTACAGAGAATGAGGATATTCGCTCGCTTCGTGAAATGATTATATACGGTCTTAAAGGAATGGCGGCATATGCTGAGCATGCCCTTAATATCGGTAAAGAGGATTTTGAAATATACGCGTTTATTTATGAGGCGCTCTCTGCTGCTCTTGACGACACGCTTTCTGTTGACGAGCTTGTGGCACTAACGCTTAAAACGGGTGAATACGGCGTTAAAGCTATGGCGCTTCTTGACGGCGCCAATACATCAAAATACGGAAATCCTGAAATTACAACCGTAAATATCGGTGTAAAAAACAACCCCGCTATTTTAATTTCGGGTCACGATTTAGTTGACTTAGAGCAGCTTCTTATTCAAACTAAAGACAGCGGCGTTGATGTTTATACCCACGGTGAAATGCTGCCTGCGCATTATTATCCAAAGCTTAAAAAATACCCGCACCTCGTCGGAAACTACGGCGGCGCGTGGTGGCAGCAGCTTACAGACTTTGAAAGCTTTAAGGGAGCCATACTTTTTACAACCAACTGTATAGTCCCCCCAAGAAGTGAAGAAATAAGAAACAGAATTTTTACGACAGGCTCCGCGGGCTACCCCGGGTGTGTACATATTTCGGCAGACGCTGACGGAAAGAAGGACTTTTCTAAGGTTATAGAGCTTGCTAAAACGCTCCCCTCTCCCGTTGAAATTGAGACGGGCAGTATTGTAGGCGGCTTTGCGCACAATCAAGTTATAGCGCTTGCCGATAAGGTAGTTGACGCCGTAAAGTCCGGCGCCATTAAAAAGTTTTTCGTTATGGCAGGTTGTGACGGCAGGATGAAAAACAGGAATTATTATACGGAGTTTGCAAAAAGCTTACCTGCTGACACGATTATTTTAACGGCGGGCTGTGCTAAATACCGCTATAATAAATTAAACCTTGGGGATATCGGCGGTATTCCGAGAGTGCTTGACGCAGGTCAGTGCAACGACTCATACTCGCTCGTTTTGATAGCACTAAAGCTTAAAGAGGCTTTCGGTCTCAGTGATATAAATGAACTTCCCTTAGCCTTTAATATTGCATGGTATGAGCAAAAGGCCGTTATAGTTTTGTTGGCTTTACTTTATCTTGGTATTAAAAACATTCACTTAGGACCCACGCTTCCCGGATTTTTGTCACCGAATGTTGCAAAAGTTTTAATTGAGAATTTTGGCATTTCCGGCATTGATTCTGTAGAAAACGATATAAAAACTTTTATGGCTTAACGCTATTATTTTTCGCCGATACCAATAGGTGTCGGCGAATTTTCGTTTTGTATTGTCTTTTTTTGATAGTAGTGTTATAATTATACAAACTATAACTATATAAGGAGGCGCTGTTTTGGCTGAAAAATTAAAACTAAACTACGGCAAAACGATACTTATTGGTTTCGGGTTTTTAGCATCCTCAGTGGCATGGGGTATATATGACCCGTATGTTACCACAATTCTCAACAATCTGCTTAGTAAATCTGAACTGATTACCCGTTGGGGAGAGGCAATAGTCCAAAGGTTTCCGTCAATACTTGACTTTTTAACGGCTACGGGAGAAGATGTCGGCACTGTGGCGGGCGGATTTACACTCGTTCCGCTTTTTATTGGAATTATTATGACATTTGATAATATATTCGGCGTAATATTCCAACCCACATTCGGGAAGCTGTCTGACAGGTGCCATTCACGCTTTGGCAAACGCAGACCGTTCGTATTTATCGGAGCGCCGCTTTCGGCTTTATTTTTTATCCTCGTTCCGAAAATGACGGCTATACCGGCTTTAATGTTCTGCATTATTATGTTCGTATTTATTATGTCGCTTTGGCGCGCGCCCGTCGTGGCACTTATGCCCGACCTTACGCACCCTTCTTTAAGAAGTGAGGGCAACGCCGTAATAAACCTTATGGGCGGTATTGGCGGTCTTTTTGCTATGCTTTCTGCAGATATTGTGTGTACAATAGGCGGCTTTGACAAAAAGACGCAGCCTGAGCTTTATATTCCGTGGGTTTTCGTATTCGGCGCTGTCATTATGATTGCGGCAACCGTTATTCTGTTTTTCTTTGTAAAAGAGCCTGACAGCAGACTAAAAGCATATGCAGACCAGAGAAAATCAGACGATGAAGAGGCTGAAAGACAAGCCGCAAAAGCTGCCGCTAAGGCAGAAAAAGAGCGTCTAAAGGCGATAAGGCTTACCTCAAGCGAGCGAAAAAGTCTTATATTTATGCTCGTCGGGCTTTTCTTCCTGTTCTGCGGCACTAACTCTATTCAAACATTTTTCGCTCTGTTTGCGGCGGAAATTCTCGGAAAGAGCGTAGGTCAAGCAACCTCAATGATGACGATGTTCGTTATATCCTCTGCAATAGCCGCCGTTCCGGCAGGATATCTTGGCAAGAAAATAGGCAGGAAAAACACAATTCTTATTGGATTAGGCGCTTTCCTTGCCGCCTTTATTGCTTATCTTGCCGTTGAAACAATAACGGGGCAAGGCATGGCTTTAGTTTGGGTTGCACTTATAGTCGGCGGTGCGGCGGGTATGCTCATAACCGTAAACACTTTACCCCTTGTGCTTGAGATTGGCGGTATTGAAAAAATCGGCACATTTACAGGTTATTACTACACGGCTACTTTCTCTGCACAGATAGCAACACCTGTTGTATACGGCGCTGTTCGTATGCTGTCCGGTACATATATGTCGCTTTTCGTCTACTGTCCGGTATGCTTCTTGCTTGCTGCGATTGCCATTTTCTTTGTAAAGCACGGTGAGGCTATACCAAGTGATATATTAAAAGAAATCGCTGACGATTAATCACAAAATTTTTGCCGCCGGTTTTTCGCCGGCGGCTTTTCTTTTTTAAATTTCAGTTGTTTTTAACACACTGCTTGAAATGATTGCCCTTTTCTTCAAAATCCTTATACTTATTATAGCTTGCCGCCGCAGGAGAGAAAAGGCAGGCGCTCCCCTGTTTTGTGCATTTATAAGAAAGCTTTACGGCTTTTTCCATATCATCTGCTTTATAAAGCATACCCTTATATCCGCCTTTTGCAAGAGCGTCTATAATCGTATGCCCCGTTTCCGGCAGTCCTATTAAAGCTTTGAGCTGACCTTTCGCTAAAAAGCTTATGAACTCTTTATAATCTATCCCTCTGTCAAGCCCGCCGAAAATCAAAGTATCTACATTTTTTATAGATTTTATGGCGTTTATAACGGCTTTCGGAATTGTTGCTATACTGTCATTATAAAACCCTATGCCCTTATATTCGCCAACATATTCAAGCCTATGAGGAATGCCGTTAAAGCCTTTGACGGCTTTCTTTACAGCGCTGTCTTTAACGCCGAAAATCCTTGCTGCCGTAACGGCATAGCCTAAGTTTTGTTTGCTATGCTCGCCTAAAAGGTGGGGCGTTAAGGATTGCAGTTCTGTTATAAAACTATCGCTCACTGCTCTTGTAAAAGGGACTTCGATTATTTTACCCTTTGTAATGCCGGTAAAAGGCGGCACTCTGTCATCCTTTTGCTCCGGATTATATATGAAATAATCATTTTCATTTTGATGCTTTGCTATATTAAGCTTTGCTAAAACATAGCCGTCAAATCCGTTTTTATAGTGGTCAAGATGCTCCTCATAGATATTGACGAATACAGAAATATGGGGGGACGCTTTCGTAAACTCCAACTGATGAGAGGACATTTCCACAACTGCTATTTCTGTTTCCTTTGAAATTTCAAAAACGGGTATGCCGATATTGCCTAAAAGCTCTGTTTTAGGGTATGTTTCTTTTAGCATTTCAAAAATGAGCGTGGAAGTCGTTGTTTTGCCTTTTGTTCCCGTTACACCTATTGTCGTAACATCAAAAAACCGTAAAAACAAATCAAGCTGACAAGTAATTTCAGTGTCCTTATTAACAGGTACATCAATAAACGGTATGCCGGGACTTTTTATAACTAAATCATAATTATTTATATGAGAAAGATACTGCTCACCGCATATCACTTTTACAAATGCGTCATCTATCTTAATTTCTTTGCAATCTGCCACAGTAAGCTCTTTTTTTGGCAAATGCCGCCTTAAAAATGCGAGAGTGGACTTTCCCTCCCTGCCATAGCCAAGTATTAGGATTTTCTTATCTTTAATATAGTCAATCACTTTTTGCGGCAACTTTTTTCATCTCCTCTACGGCAAACATAAACCTTTTTGGCACGCAGTGTTGTGAATTAAATTCAAAAAGCAAGTCTTCGCCCTCTTTTACGATACTTTTTATATTCTCTGTTTTATCAAGATAATCGAGCAAAAACGGAAGTTTTTTTCCTTTTTCTTTTAACATAAGCGTCTTTTTCGAAATAGCAAACAAATACTCCCTTGCCGTACCGACGCATTCAAACGGCTTTATAGGAGAGCTGCCGTAAAGACTTTTAAATTCAGACAAAAGGCTATAGTCGTCAAAAAGGTTTTTTGAAAAAATCTGAATAATTTCCTCATCCGTTAAAAACGGTGAAAGAATGCCGAATACGAAAAGACATTTTGAGCATTTACCGCACCAAATATTCTTAGACGCGCCTTTGTTGCAGCTTCTGAATGCTTTGTGATACTCTTTTTCTAAAGAAAAGTATTTCGCAATCTGAAGCTCGTTAAACGGACGCAGCAAACTAAAATATTCTATGCCATTCATTATAAATGTGCTTACATAGTCACGAAAGTCCGATTCAAACTGAAAGGACTTTGAGTATTGATGATTTATATCCCCGCCATTTATATTGCCCTCATTTGCGCTCGCCTCATTTGAAAGCGCAATATTTTCACAGCCCGTTATATAAGCACAATATAGTGATAAAAACGCTACAATTGCTGAAAAAGGCGTATGCCCGTTTAAGAAGCCTTGCTTATTAAGCTCTAAAAGGCGTTTATCAATATCTCTTTTAACTTTTATTATATAGTCCTTGCCAAATCCCGCCGCTTTAACACATTCAGTACGGGCTTTTTGCTCATTTATCGTTATGAACAGATTTTTCCTATTTTTAAGAAGCGACAAGGTAACACAACTATCTTTCCCGCCGCCTATCGGTATTAAATTTAACCCGCCTTTAATAAATTCATCCGGCGGCTCTTTTGTTTCTTTTCGCGCCTCTATTTCTATAAAGCTTTCAAAATCTATATCTATATTATTTATATAAAAAAACTCACCAAGTCCATTGTACCAAAGCTTTTTAAACCAATGTATCTGCTTTTCACTCAAAGTACCGCATAAAACTTTAATAGTTTTGGGGCATACAGCCTTAAAGTAGCTGACCGCCTCCACAAGTCCGAGGGCGAAAACAATGCGATTTGCTGTTTCACTGTCGAAACTGTTTAGAAGTGTTAAATTGCTCGTGTCTATCCGAATTTCGGGCGAAAAATCCGTGAGGCCTTCAATAGTAAAATTGAAGGCCAGAATGATTTCATCTTTGTCCCTTTTTATAGAATAATCCCTATATATAAATACCGGATATTTTTCTCTCGTATAATCAATAACCATAAAGCTCATAATTATTTTTGCCGCCGGACTTTGCTTTATACATAGCCTCGTCTGCTCTTGTGTAAAGCTCTGTATATGAGCCGCCGTGGTCAGGCCACATCGCAATACCGATACTGCACGACACACTATGATTTAAGTCCGCTTCAAGCCTTACTTCCGTAAATACTTTGCAAACCTCCTTCGCCTTTTCAGCGGCGACATCGGGGGTAATATCGTCAATAAACAGAACCATTTCATCCCCGCCTATTCTGCCGAGTATATCGGAAGACCTGAAAAGCGCCTTTAGTCTGCTTGATACATTTATTAGGAAATGGTCGCCCTCAATATGACCGTAAGTATCGTTTACATACTTGAAATCATCAATATCAACAAGGAATAATGCGGCGCGGTTAAGCCCCTCTTTATTTTGCAGAACATCATTAATTTTAAGACCTGTGGCGATTTTATTATAAAAGCCTGTAAGCTGGTCCGTTTGCGCCTGCGCCATAAGTCTTGTTTTTTCACGCTTAATTCTGTCAACATTCGTAAGCTTACCTATAAAGCGCGTCGCCTCACCCTCGTGGTTATAAATTGTTGTAAAGGTGACAGTGTACCAAGTGTCGTCTCCACGCTCATTTTTAAGCCTGAAGTCAAAAATATTCGTTCTTTTTCCGGCAAGAGCATTGCTGATATTTTCTAAAATAATCGGAACATCCCTATGGTCGATTACTTCGCTGTATGTGATTGTTTCAATAGCGTTTTCAATAATAGGCGAACGCCTTAACAGCTTTTTAAATTTATATGAACATTCAAGTACATCTGAGGCAACATCGTACTCAAATAAAATGTCGTTTGATATTTCCTCAAGAATTTCGTACTTCTCTGAAGCCCTTTGAAGGTCCTTTTGCGTTTCTTTAAGATCTGTAATGTCTATTAAGTTACAAACAAAGCTAATACCATATTCCTCAGAAGGTATACATGTTGCCGAAATAAGCGCATATGCCTGTGAGCCGTCCTTCTTATGAATACGACACTCAAACTGATGTTCTTCATAAAGCGCATCATGACCTTCTTTAACAAGGTTTATAATTTGTATAAAATCCTCATAATAAACAAGGTTAAACAAAGTCGCATCATCAAGCGTTTCATATTCTTCACGCGTATATCCAAACATATCGAAAAAACCGTCATTCGTATACACAAGCTTTACCGTATTCGGCAGAGGTGCGACTAAGGCCATTCCGGTAATGGTGTTTTGCAAAATCATTTCAAGCTGTTGTCTTGATAATTCGCTTTCATGATAACCGCCCGTTCTCATCATAATGCATCTCTCCATTTTTTATGTTACTATCTACATTAAATCATTTTATAGTATAGCACTTATTTCCATAAATAACAAGATTTATTTTTATAACACTTGATATAAATACCAAGTTTCATATATAATTGAGATGCTTTCATTATTTTTCTTGATTATCAGCATCGAAAAGAGGTTTATTATGGAGAAAAGGGTACTTGCGTTTGATTTTGGCGCATCCGGCGGCAGAGCCATTTTAGGTATATTTGACGGAGAAAAGATTTCTCTTAAAGAGGTTCACCGTTTTTCTAACAATCCCGTCAAGGTAAGAGGCACTGTGTATTGGGATGTATTAAGGCTCTTTTATGAAATAAAAGAGGGGCTTGTTGCGGCACATAAGGAGGGCGGATTTAGTAGTGTCGGGATTGACACTTGGGGAGTGGATTTCGGACTGATAGGTAAAGACGGCGCTTTAATTGAAAATCCCGTTCATTATCGTGACGAGCGAAATACCGGTATGGTTCAAAAAGCGGCGGAACTTATGGAGCTTCATAAACTTTATGATATTACGGGAATTCAGTTCATGGATTTTAACACGCTGTTTCAGCTTTTATCCTTAAAACAAAACCGTCCCCATATCTTAGAGAATGCAAAAAAGCTTCTTTTTATGCCCGATTTATTCAACTATATGCTGACAGGCGAAATAGCGACAGAATATTCAATAGCCACAACCTCACAAATGATTGAGCTTGAAACGCACGACTGGTCAAAGGATATACTTGACACATTCGGCATTTCAGAAACCCTGCTCCCGCCCGTAAAAAGAACGGGCAGTATTCTTGGCAAATTAAGCGTTGATTTGTGTGAGGAGTTATCAATTAACAGCGCAAAAGTCGTACTTGTAGCCTCTCACGATACGCAAAGCGCCGTTACGGCTGTGCCGTCACTTGAAAAGGATTTCGTTTTTATAAGCTGCGGCACTTGGTCGCTTTTTGGGACAGAGGTTGACGAGCCTATAATAAATGAGTGTTCAAAGTCACTCAATATTACGAATGAAGGCGGATATGACTACTCTACCGCCTTTCTAAAAAATATTTGCGGGTTATGGCTAATTCAAGAAAGCCGCCGTCAATGGGGCAGAGCAGGCACCTCTTACTCCTATGCAGATTTAGAGCGGTTAGCCCTTTTAGAAGAACCGTTTAAATGCTTTATAGACCCCGACTCCCCGGAGTTTACGCCAATGGGTAATATCCCTGAAAGAGTTCAGGACTTTTGCCGCCGCACAAATCAATATGTGCCGCAAACTGTGGGTGAAATTATGCGCTGTATATATGAAAGCCTCGCTCTAAAATACAGATATACATTTGACGGCATTAAAAAATGCACGGGTAAAGCGTATGACAGAATACATATCATGGGCGGCGGTACGAAAGACAGACTTCTCTCAGATATGACGGCCAACGCTTGTAATACGGCGGTACTTGCAGGTCCTATTGAAGCTACGGTTTTAGGTAATATAGCAATACAGCTACTGTCAAGCGGCTCTATAAAAAGCATAAAGGAAGCGCGCAAAATAATAGCAGACAGCGAAAACTTAAAAGAATATACGCCGCGCGACCCTGAAAAGTGGGAAGAAGCTTTTTCACGGTTTAAGGAGATTATTAATAAATAGGCAGAGTTACAGTCAAAAATCAGTCAACTTGATTTTCCTTTTATTATGATGTATATTGTTATTAAAGGCGGTGAGCTTGTGGCAATTCATGAATCAGGAGAAATGTATCTTGAAACAATACTGATTTTATCACAAAACTTGCCTTTCGTGCGGGCTATAGATATTTGTGAAGAAATGGGTTATTCAAAACCAAGCGTCAGCCGCGGGCTTGGACTTTTAAGAAAAGGCGGGTTTATTGAGGTTGACAATTCGGGAGGAATAACTCTTACATCGGATGGAAAAAATATTGCACAGCGCATTTATAAAAGGCATAAAACTCTTACAGAATTTTTGATTTTGCTCGGTGTGGATAAAGAAACAGCGGCGGCAGATGCGTGTAAAATCGAACACGATATAAGCGATACATCATTTCTTATGATTTGTAAATTTATTGAGCGTGCATAATGCACGCTCAGTTTTATTTAGTATTTTTCGCCGCTTCTCTCCTGTCTTGAAGCTGCTTTGAAATATCAAGCTTCTTCTGTCCGGAAATATCGTACTTAATCATAGGTATCACTGAAAGCAGACTAAATATTCCGGGCAGCGCCGTATATGTAAAATATACAAGGCTTTTCGTACTCTCAGAAAATACCGTGGCATCTGCATCGTATTTTGCCGTGCGAAGCAGCACAAGCCCCAATGCCGTACCCATAGCAAGGCACACTTTTATTGTGAGGCTTAATACGGCATATGCCGTGCCCTCTGTACGCCTGCCCGTTTTCAGCTCGTAATAATCCACACAGTCAGCAGTCATAATCATCGGAAGAAGTGTTACCGCACCGAACTGTAGTCCTATAAGGAATAGGAAAGAAAACATAAGCACCCTGTTTTCCGTACCTATGAAAAATGTTATAAACGAAATAACAAAGCCGTAAACAGAAAGCATTAAAAATACATTTCTTTCACCTAACTTTTTAATTAAAAGCGGCGTTATCGCCATACTTATCATAGAGCCTATTGCCGTTGTGATGCCAAGCACCACAATAAGGTTTTGACCGCCAAGCAGCACATTTGCCGCTTGTATTTGTATTCCCATAGCCATTTGCCTGCCAAAGCCTAAAAAGTACGATACTATAACCATCATAAGCGGCTTGTTATCTTTTAATGTTCTCCGCATATCTCCGAACGACATTTTTTCCGTTTTATATGCTACCCGTTCTTTATTACATAAAACGATAAGTGAAAACATTAAACATCCAAGCACGCCTATTATAACGGCGGATAAAAGATATTCTGTGCTGCTTATGGGATTATCCTTGCCGCCTTCATAACCAAAAACGAGCGACCCTCCGGGGATTATAAGGCAAGCTATTGGTACTACCACATAAGCTGCCGCAAATCCAACAGACTTTAAAGTGTTTGCTATTGAAACTACATTTGTACGCTCTGTCGGGTTAGGCGTCAGAACAGATGCTATTGCCTGTGACGGAACATCGCCAAGCGTCATAGCAAGACTCCATAAAAGAAAAGTGACAAATATGTACGCATACAGCGCCGTACCGCGAAGCGGCACTTGTATGAAAATCACAATAGTCATTATAGCAAGCGGAATAAGCGACAAAAGAATAAACGGCTTTAGCTTGCCTCTTTTTGAGTTCTTCCGCTCTATCATATTACCCACAACAGGGTCAAATCCCGCCGAGACAATACGCACAATAAGCAGCAGTATGCCGACTACCGCAAGGTCTGCCGCCATAGTAGCGCCGTAAAACTCTGCTTGATATGAATTTAAAAAACCGACAATAGCCTGAAAACCAAATAAGCCGACTGAATATGCGGCTATTTCCTTTTTACTCATATGTTTTACTGTAATATCCATAAATCATCACCCCTGTTACATTATCACACAAAGAAATAAATCTCAAGATGTTTTTTGAAAACAGTTTTTTGTACATCCGTGCAATATGGTACAGTTTATTAAGTACGGCTCATAAAAAACAATTAAATCTGAGCTAAAAGCTTCTTAAAATTACTGTCCTCTCCAAATATAAGAACACTCTCGCCATCACTAAACCTGTAATCCGCTCCCGGTA
>JAAZGX010000100.1 GCA_012511005.1 Clostridiales bacterium | reverse complement strand
CTTTTTAGTTTTTGGGATTTTCTATCTGCTCACCTTTTTGGTACTAATACCGCTGTTAACTACTCTGCCTATAGCATTCCTTACCCGTTTTTATATAGCGGAACAATTGTACTGCTACTTTCTCCGCTACTACTTTTCGTTAAAAAAATAAGGCTTAGTGAGCGCATAACATACAGTCTTATTACTTTATTTTTAATTATCTCTTTGCTTTTTAGTGATATAAATGTGTTATGGCATGGGCTTTCTGTGCCTGCTGGCTTTCCTTTTAGGTTTGCATTTTTATATATCTTTTTACTCGTTGTTATAGCTTATAAGGTATTTATTAATATAAGGTCTGTAAGAAATGTTTTGATTATTATAAGTACAGCTTTAGCTGCTACCGCTTCTATTGCACTTTTGTTTTTTGGAAACGAGTTTTACGGAAAACAGCAAATGGTTATAAACCTTGTGCTTGTAATTTTAATATCTGCCCTACTGCTTGCTTATAAAAACCTAAAAAACAAAAAAACGCTTTTATCTGCTGCTTTAATTTTAATAGTCCTTATAGAGCTTACAGCTAACACAGCCTTAACAATTATTTCAGACCAAAAACGCCCTGAGGTTCTTATATCCCAAAAAGGTGCCGTTAAAACTGCTTTAGCTGATATGACTGGCCCCGCACTTCTGCGAAGTGAAGTGCTTGGCGCCCCTTTCCCCGTGGACTTTGGGCTAAAGGGCAGCTATTTTGGTATAAACTCTGTTTCTACATTTCACTCTTTGAGTGATGAGATTTTAACATATTCTATAGGCGGGCTTGGCAACTCTCATAATAAATTAAATGCCTTTAACTACCAAAAGCAAACACCTGTATTCAACTCTTTCTTTTCTATAGGGTATCTTTATGATTTTGAAGATAATGAATTTAATAACAGGTATTATAATAGCCTTGGAAAGTATGCCTCTAAGGATGGAAATGCCACTGCCGATGTGTACAAATACAAATACCCCTTGCCTGTTGCGTTTTCTGTAAATAAAGACATAACAAATTGGATTGGCGGTTTTTTAAGTGACTTTCGCTCACAAAATGTTTTGTTTGAAAGTGCCACTAATATTGATAATTTATTTAGCATAATTGAAGCCCAAAACCATACGGCAAAAAGTGCTGTAATTAAATCTGTACCAGAGATGATAAAAGAGGGGTCTTTTAAGGAGGACTCTTTTGACAAATACCCACAACAGCTATTAGATGAATATATGAACGGATTATACGATGTAACTTTTGAAAACCCTAACGAAGCAGAGATTACCCTTAGCTATACCTTAGACACCGACAATGACCTTTACTTCCTTTACTCATCAAATATTTTTGATGCTCTTACGGTAAAAGTAAACTCAAAAGAAAAATTGTTCTCCTTGCCTAAAAATGTGGTTTCTTACATTGTTCCTATTGAAGGCACTAAAAAGGGTGACACCTTAACATTTACTGCCACTCTATCAGAAACTACAATACAAAGAATCCTTGATGAAACCAATGGTACACAAGAGCTTAATGCCTCTATTTGGCTAAAACTTTATGAAATGGATGAAAAAAAGTTTATGAAAGGCTATGAGTACTTAAGCGAGGGTGCGCTAAATATAACAGAATATAAAGATACATATATAAAAGGCACTGTTACCGCAAAAGAAAACCAGATGATTTTCACTTCCATTCCTTTCAGTACAGGTTGGAGCGCATTTATAGACGGTGTTGAAACAGAGGTTATTTGTCCAGAGGACACACACCTAATTTTACTTGATATTGATAAGGGCGAACATACTGTAGAGTTAAAATATACTGTACCGGGATTAAAATTGGGCGGGACTGTTTCCGCCGCCGCCTTGCTTTTATTCATTTTTGCCGTATTCGTTGAAATTAGAATTAAACGCAAAAAATAACTTTCCCTATAATATATCACATTGTGCGCGTTATTGATGTTATTCACCAATAACGCGTATTTTTTTCTTTCAGTAATACGCTAATATATTACTGAGTAAAATAAATGTGAAGTTTTTTCACATTTTCTATTGACATAAAGTGTCATTCTTGGTATTATTGTAAACATAAAATTGGAATTGGAGGCAATACTATTGTTAAAAACAGAATACACACTTGTCTGCACTGAGAAACAATTTGAAGCCGAAACCTTTCCTACTGTCGTTTATGGTATTCGCGCGGACAAAGACGGCAAAAGTTTTTATGAAATTCCGGACTTTTCATTATCCGAAAGTTATGCATTAAAAATAATTTCTTTGCTAAAAGAAGCAGAACCGGAAGAAGTACATATAGCGGAAATAATTGAAGATTTACTTATTTAACTTTTTTATTACTATGCGCGTTAAACAAAAACCGTACCATTACATAATGATACGGTTTTTTATATTTCGGTTTATTTGTAATTATAAATAAACTGCAAGTATATTTGATAAATTTGCAAAGTCTTCCATAGTCAGCTTTTCAGGTCTTATATCCTCGTTTATCCGCAACAGTTGTAAAGCCTCCCCTGTTTTCTCCTTTGGAATTAAAAGTGATGCAAAAAGCGAGTTTTTGAGCGTTTTCCTCCTTTGCAGGAACGCCCCCTTAACTATCTTAAAAAATACTTTTTCATCATTAATTGTGACGGCGGGAGTTTTTCTTATTAAAAGCTTTATAACCTCACTATCCACATTCGGCTTTGGCAGAAATGATGTTCTTGGTACTGAAAAAAGCCTTTCTGCCTTTGCATAGTAATTTACAGCAACAGTAACGGCGCCTCCCTCACGAGTGCCGACGGGCGCACACAGTCTTATAGCCGCCTCTTTTTGTACCATAACCGTTATATTGTCTATCTCAAGCTTATTTTCAAGAAACATCATAATAACGGGAGATGTTATATAATAAGGAAGATTTGCCGCTACAACAACTCTCATACCGGCGCATTTTTCAGCAAGAATTTTCGTTAAATCCGCCTTTAATATATCCTCATTTATCACTTCAACATTACTTAACTTATCAAGCGTTTCATTTAATATCGGCAACAGCCGTTTATCAAGCTCAAAGCTTAGTACCTTGCCTGCTCTTTTAGCAAGCTCCACAGTTAGCACACCTATTCCTGCACCTATTTCAATCACAGCAGTGTTTTCGTCAAGCTCTGCACTTTCGCTTATTTTAGGGCAAACTTCGCTGTCTATAATAAAATTTTGACCAAGCCCTTTTGAAAATGTGAAGCCGTGGTGTGAAAGCATCCTTTTTATTGTGTTAATATCCGAAAGATTATTCAAAACTGCTCCATTTCATTGATTTTTATTTTTTTCCTGTTATACTTTTATTATACAACCACAAATTCTGTAAGTCAATAAAGCACTTTAAGGAGAAGGACGATGGAAAAATACAGCTCTGTTATTATTGGTCATATTTCACTCGATTATAATATAGACAGTGATGGAAACGGTGCAGAAAGCTTAGGCGGCGCCGTTATTTACTCAAGCGCCGCGGCATTTGCTTTGGGACACAACCCGCTTGCCGTTACTAAGCTAAAATCAGAGGATTTTGGCAGGCTTTCTGCTTTTACTATACCTAAAGAAAATATTATAGCACTTTCGGGCGACTTCTCAACTTCCATTAGAAATCAATATTTAACACCCGATAAGGAAAAGCGAATTTGCACTTGCCTTTCAAAAGGGACAAGTTTTATAGCCGCTGATATACCGGATGTAGACGCCGATATATATCATTTTGCCGGACTTGTTTACGGTGATTTTGACAATGAAATGATAAAGCTTGCATCTAAAAAAGGCGCCGTCGCCGTTGATGTTCAAGCAGTTCTTCGCCATGCTGATATAAAAAAAGGCGGGGAAATGTATTTTAAGGACTGGGCGGATAAAAAAGAAATGCTCCCATATATTACATACTTAAAAACAGACGCGGCGGAAGCGGAAATTATGACGGGTACGGCAGACAGGCGCAAGGCGGCGGAAGTTTTGCACTCTTTCGGCGCAAAGGAAATCCTTATCACTCACAACACCGAGGTTTTGGTATATAACGGAGAGCAATTTTACACAAGCCCTATAAAATCCCGAAATTTAAGCGGCAGAACGGGCAGAGGTGACACTACTTTTGCGGCATATATAAACGAACGGCTTCATAGTGACATTATTTACTCCTTATTAATGGCAGCGGGGACAGTATCGCTAAAAATGGAGTCTCCCGGACCATTCTCAGGCACGAGGGCTGATGTCGAGGAGTATATTAAAAAGTTTTATTGACAATTTTGACACAGCAACGGGGCAAGAGAATTCCTGCCCCGTTATCTTTTTATGCTTTATTATACAATTTCTACTTCCCTGTTTGCATCTGATGAGTCGTAAATCGCCTGCATTATTTTAGAGGTTATAATTGCATTGTCAATATCGTTACGGTTGCGCTCGCCCTTAATTACAGAATTGACAAAGTCAATTACTTCATCTTTATGTATTGGATTTGACTTAAAATCGGGTTGTGTTTCAAGCAGCATTCCGTCACTAAACGAGTAAAGCTTGAAGCTCCCGCCGTATTCTAATCTAATACCGCCCTTATCGCCCATAAAATCAATATATGTTTCGTCAACACCAATATTTTGTGCCCACGCTCCGATAAACGATATAACGGGACCTTTTGTCCTTACTATGCCCGTTACAGAATCGTCAACATCATAAACACCGTCAAAGTCCGCTGTGTTTTCTGACCACATGCTTTTATAAGCATATTCTTTTATGTTTTTGCCCAATTTGCAAAATGCATTGCCGCTTGCAGTAAGAGGAGTAGGCTCATTACAGCAATATATAATTAAATCTAAATAATGCACGCCCCAGTCAATAAGCGCGCCGCCGCCCGCTGTGGATTTCTTCGTGAAATCCCCGCCTATGCCGGGTATAGAGCGATGTGCGCGAAAACTGGCATGAACATGGTGAACCTCGCCTAAAACACCGTCTTCTATAAGGCGCTTAATGTGATTTACGGCATTACTGTATCTGTTGCAAACGCCTATTGATAATATCCTGCCCGTTTCTTTTGAAACCTTTTGCATTTCAAGCGCTTCTTTTAATATCCTTGCCGCCGGTTTTTCACAAAGAACATCCTTGCCGTGTCTCATAAAGTCTATTGATATTACCCCGTGCATATCGTTAGGAGTACATACAGATACGGCATCAAGCTCTTTATCATCAAGAATTTCACGATAATCATAGACGGCTTTACCGCAATCATAACGGTCTACGGCTTTGTCCGCTCTTTCGGGAATAATATCACAAAAATACTTAATTTCAGCTTTGGCGCTTTCCAAATATGCCGGTATATGCGCCGAATTCGCAATAGCACCGCAACCGATAACAGCGACTTTAATCTTCTTCATACTTTACCTCCGATTTTATAATAGTTTTATCTATATTAATGATGATAGCATATTTTTCAAAAAAACAAAATCCTTTTTAAATAAAAAGTTTTCCCGCTTGAAAAGAGAGGGTGTTTATGATATAATTCGCTATAATATAATAATGGTGACATATTTGCTTTTTAAGCGGTTTAGTACCGTAATTATTCTGTAGGGGGTCAATATAGGTGTACGAGCTTTTCGGCAATGTTCTTAATTTAGAGTGGAAAATGGTTGTTATGTGGGTTATTGGCGCCATTCTCATATATCTTGCAATAAAAAAGGAAATGGAGCCGGCTTTGCTCTTGCCGATAGGCTTTGGCGCAATCCTTGTCAATTTACCTTTTTCGGGCGCTGTTACTCAATTTTACCCCACGGGTGCAGAGGAAGGCATACTTGACTCGTTGTTTGATTTCGGCATAGCTAATGAGCTGTTTCCGTTACTGCTTTTTATCGGTATAGGCGCGATGATAGACTTTGGTCCGCTGCTTTCAAACCCTAAGCTTATGCTTTTTGGCGCTGCTGCACAGTTTGGTATATTCTTCACATTCTCCGTTGCGGCTCTTTTTGGATTTGACATTAAAGACGCGGCGTCTATATCAATTATCGGCGCGGCGGACGGGCCCACATCTATATTCGTTGCAAACTTTCTTGAGTCTAATTATATAGGTCCCATTATAGTATGTGCGTACTCTTATATGGCGCTTGTGCCGATTATTCAACCTCCGTTTATTAAGCTTTGCACCACAAAAAAAGAGCGGCTTATCCGCATGCCCTACAAAGCACGGGAAGTTTCAAGGCTCACACGAATTCTTTTCCCCATTATTATTACAGTTATAACGGGTTTAGTTTCTCCTCGAAGTGTTGCTTTAATAGGCTTTCTTATGTTTGGAAACCTTATAAGAGAATGCCTTGTTGTAAATAGTTTATCTGAATCTGCACAGAACATGCTTGCAAACCTTATAACGCTTTTACTCGGAATTACCGTTGCCGCTAAAATGAGGGCAGATGATTTCCTTGCAAAGGAAACGCTTGTAATTTTAGGACTTGGGCTCGTTGCATTTATATTTGATACAATAGGCGGCGTAATGTTTGCAAAATTCCTAAATCTGTTCTTAAAGCAAAAGATTAATCCTATGATAGGCGCCGCAGGCATATCGGCTTTCCCGATGTCCGCAAGAGTTGTCCACAAAATGGGGCTTGAGGAAGATAACCAAAACTTCCTGTTAATGCACTCAACGGGCGTTAATGTATCGGGGCAAATTGCCTCTGTAATAGCAGGCGGTCTTATCCTTAATCTTGTCAGTTAGGAGGCTTAAAAATGTTTTTAGATTTTGCTTTTAATGTGAAAAGTTTATCTGAAACTTTGCCTGTTATGGGCAAAGGTATGCTTGGAATCTTTACAGTTACGGGAGTTATTATATTGAGTATGTATGCGCTTGAAAAGCTTACGAACGGCAAGAACGAGGTGTAATGCATTCTTCGCAAATGATTTTCGCACTACCCTAAGAAAATATTATGTTATTTTCTATCACATAAAAAAGGGTGACGAATTTGTCAAATCAAAATATGCCCGAAAAAACTCTTAGCACAAGATATGTTACTCCCAAAGAAAACCTAATATACGGTATCGCCAACGGCGGTCAATGTATGAGCTACACATTCCTTTGCTCTTATATAACATATTTTTTCGTAAATGTTTTTAATATTGATGCAAAAATTGTGTCCGTAATGCTTTTTATTGAAGGGATTTGGGATACTATAAACGACCCTTTAATGGGCTCTCTCGTTGACAAAACGCGTACTCGGTACGGAAAGTTTCGCCCATACCTTATGGCGGTGCCAATACCTCTTGCTATTACTACAATAGCGCTTTTTGCAGGTCCTCTGATTGTGGGCGAGGGCGGTTCGGACGCTCCCGGCAAAATAGTATATATGACGATAACATACTTTCTGTGGGAATTTTTCTATACGATAGGTGATGTTCCCTTTTGGAGCCTTTCTGCCGCTATCTCACCAAATCCGGACGATAGAACGCGCGCTATCACCTCTGCCCGCTTTATTTCAAGCATTGTAGGCTCTATTCCCGGAATTGCAATGCCTATACTTATAGACCTTTCTTCAAGAAAAATTATATCGGCAAGCTTTCGAGAGCTTTTCTTTGTTGTAGCTCTCATAACCTCTATTTTAGGTATGGCGCTTTTCAGTCTTTCGGGCTTTGCCGTAAAAGAGAGAGTACAGCAATCCTCTGAGGAGCCGTCGTTAAAGGAATGCCTTGGCGGACTTTATAAAAACAAATATCTCCGTATTCTTATATTAAAAGAAGTGTTAAGCGCCTTTGGCGGTATTGGCGGCACATTTGGAACATATTATTTTGTTGATGTATTAGGCGTTGCTTCCGTCTCGCTTTTAATGGGCATACCAAATGCCATTGTAAGCCTTTCAAGCTTCTTTTTCCTCAAGGTTTTTAAGAAGTTTATGAATAATAAGCAGATGATAATCTTTTCAAAATTTTACTCTTTTATCCTGTCTCTGCTAAAATATACTATCGGGTATAAGCACTATTCATCACTTTCATTTATTATACCTCTGTTTATGATTTTAGATGCTTTCGGCGGTGTCACAAACGGCATTAACTCCGTAGTCCCCATGGAGATGATAGGTGAAACCGTGGACTATGCGGAATATACGACAGGTCAGCGCACAGAGGGAATATCCTTTTCTGTTATGACATTTGTCGGTAAGTTCTCAAATGCCCTTTCGCGCTCAAGCGGCACATTTCTTCTTGATGTTATAGGATATAAAACCTCTGACGAAAGCGCAATAGTCAAACAGTCATCATCTACAAAATCAAAAATATGGGCGCTTTATACAATAGTGCCGGCGCTCCTTGGCATTATAGGCGTCTTTCCGATGTTCTTTTATGATTTAACAGGCTCTAAGCGTGAAAATATGTATAAAGAGCTTACAGAAATGAGAATAGAGAAATCTAAGGCGGCAACCAACTAAACCTCTTAGCAGCAAAAATTATAAGCTATTTTCTTTTTATTATTTGCCACTCTTTTATAAGCTTTTCAAGAGAGTATGAGGCATTTGCGGGGCTTGTTGAGGGGAGATATACGGCTTTTCTTTTTAGCTTTGGCTCTATCAAATTTGTATAATATTTTTCTGCCGCTCTGCCGTTTACAAAGATTTTTTTTATATCTGCATTTTCAAATATATTTGAAAGGTCATTCGCTTTAGCTCGTTTTATTGTACTGTCAGCAGAGTTTTCAATATAGCACGATGAGAGTACATCCCATATTGCTAACTTATGAGCAAATATAAACTCCTTTTTCTCCTGTACGCTTTGCGGTGTTTCACTGCCGAATACGGCGGCTATTACCTGCCAAAATCTGTTTTGTGGATGACCGTAAAAAAAGTTTACCTCCCGCGTTTTTACAGACGGAAAACTTCCAAGTATTAATATTTCGGCATTCTCGTCATAAAGCGGCAAAAATGGGTGGTGCTGAATCATTGTTTTTTCTCCGATTGCTTTTAATAAAAGGGTGAGTATTTTGAAAATTATTTATCCGCAGTGTCAAAATGGTATCATTTCCAGAATGCCGAATAATATTTACGG
>JAAZGX010000099.1 GCA_012511005.1 Clostridiales bacterium | reverse complement strand
TTTCAGAGACATCTGATAGCGAAAGTGAAATTTCCTCTCTGTTTACACGAAGCTCATCTTGCACATTTGTACTGCTTTTAGAGTTTAACTTTAACAAAACTAACAAAGATGCCGCACCTATAACGACCGACACAATCTGTAAAACAATTATAACTATATCCATATCTTTTTCTTCCCCTTAATTTTGCAGTACATTATTCTTCCCACGCTTTTGCTCTTTCAACCGCTCTTTTCCAAAGCCTCAGTCTTTCTTTTCTTTCATTTGAAGAAATCCTTGGTGTGAAAACCCTATCTACTTCTCTAATACGGTCAATTTCCTCTACACTTTCCCAAAATCCCACAGCAAGACCTGCCATATACGCCGCGCCGAGCGCCGTTGTTTCAATCGTTTTCGGACGATTTACCCTCGTATTTAACATATCTGCCTGAATTTGCATCATAATATCGCTTACAGAGGCTCCGCCGTCTACACGAAGCTCCGTAAGCTCTATTTCACTGTCCGCAATCATCGCCTCAAGTATTTCAGTTACCTGAAATGTAATGCTTTCAAGCGTTGCTCTTGCAAAATGCGCCCTGTTTACTCCTCTTGTAATGCCGACTATGCACCCTCTTGCATACATATCCCAATGCGGTGCGCCAAGCCCCGTAAAAGCAGGTACAAGGTATATGCCGTTAGCGTCCGCCACACTTTCCGCAAGGCGGTCACACTCAAAGGCATGGTCAATAAGGCGCAGTTCGTCTCTCAGCCACTGTATAACAGAGCCGGCATTAAAGGCGCTTCCTTCAAGGTCATATATCACCTTTCCGTTAAGTCCCCATGCTATGCCCTCTATGAGCTTGTTTTTAGAATGCGGCCGCGTTTCTCCCGTTGTCATTAATAGAAAACAGCCCGTTCCATATGTGTTTTTCGCTTGCCCCGCATTAAAGCACGCTTGACCGAAAAGCGCTGCCTGCTGGTCGCCGATAGCACCGCTTATCGGAATGCCTGAAAGACCCGATACACCAAGGTTATCACTGTCTATGTATCCGTAAACCTTGCTGCACTCCGCAGCTTCAGGCAAAATATTCATCGGTATGCCAAGCTTTTCACATAAATATTCGTCCCAACAAAGCTTTTCAATGTCAAACAGCATCGTTCTTGAAGCGTTTGAATAATCTGTTATGTGCGATTTGCCGCCTGTTAAGTTCCAAATAAGCCATGTTTCAACCGTTCCGAATAAAAGCCTGCCTTCATCTGCAAGCGTTTTCGCCTTAGGAACATTATCAAGTATCCATTTTATTTTTGTGCCTGAAAAATATGCGTCAATGATTAGCCCCGTACATTGCTTTACATAAGGCTCAAGCCCGTCCTTTTTTAACTGCTCACATATTTCCGCCGTACGGCGGCACTGCCATACAATAGCATTGTATACGGGTCTCCCCGTCTTTTTATCCCATAAAATCGTTGTTTCTCTTTGATTTGTTATTCCTATTGCGGCAATTTCCTCCGCTTTTATCTCACCGCCGTCAAGCGCCGCGGAAATAGAGCGAAGCTGTGAATCAAGTATTTCAAATGGGTCATGCTCTACCCACCCCGCCTTTTCATATATTTGCTTAAACTCGAATTGTGCCTTTGATACTATGTTGCCATTCTTATCAAAAACAATCGCCCTTGAGCTTGTAGTTCCTTGGTCTAAAGCTAAAATATACTTCCTCATAACAATATAACCTTTCATAAATTAAGTCATATAAACTATAACAAATTTCCATTTGATAGTAAAGGGCATTTTGTTTAAATTTCATTTAAATCCTTGACATACATTATAATTTATGATATAAAATCTTATGAAGGGGAGTAGCTTATAATCTTGATAATCAACAGCCGTTACGGATTTTGCCGTAGCTGGTTATTAGGCCCTCTGGGAAGCAAGACCTTCGACTTGCGCGGTCGAGGTTTTTTTTGTTATTTGACCGCAATAATCGTAAATGCGTTAGGAGGAAAACAAATCAATGAAACACTACCTCGAGGAGATAGCGACGGTTTTTGCTGATGTTAAAAGCACCGAAAACGGTCTTAGCTCCGCCGAAGCAGAAAAAAGGCTGTTGCAAAACGGCAAAAACAAACTTGCTGAGGGCAAAAAAGATTCGCTTTTCAAGCGTTTTATGGCACAACTATCTGACCCTATGATAATCATTTTGATTGTCGCCGCCGTTATATCAGCCGTCACAGAGTTTTACGCTGTAAGCGGCACAGAAACACGATTCTTTCCTACTGATACCTTGATTATCGCTATTGTTGTTATAATTAACTCCGTACTTGGCGTTTTTCAAGAAAGTAAAGCCGAAAAGGCAATAGAGGCACTTCAAGAGATGTCTGCCGCCACTACAAAGGTTATTCGTGATTGCTATATAATCACAATTAAGAGTGAAGACCTTGTTGTCGGCGATGTTATTCTTCTTGAAGCGGGTGACGCAGTTCCTGCCGACTGCCGTATAATTGAGTGCGCAAGCATGAAAATTGAGGAGGCGGCTTTAACGGGTGAGAGTGTACCCGTTGATAAAATAGTGAAAACACTCATGGGTGAAGGAACTTCTGAAATCACTCTTGGCGACCGTAAAAATATGGTATATATGGGCAGTGTTGTTGTTTACGGCAGAGGCAAGGCCGTTGTTGTAGCGACGGGAATGAAAACAGAAGTCGGCAAAATAGCAAGCGCCATAGCAAGTGCTGAAGAAGGGGAAACTCCGCTGCAGAAAAAACTTTCTCAGCTTTCAAAAATTCTCACTATACTCGTTCTTGGTGTTTGCGTTTTTATTTTTGCATTCAGCCTTTTTATGAATTGGAGTAAAATAACAACGGGCACATCAACAGAAATCTTTAATCATGTTCTTGATGTGTTTATGATAGCAGTAAGTCTTGCCGTTGCAGCAATTCCCGAAGGACTTGTAGCTGTTGTTACAATCGTTCTTTCGATAGGCGTTACAAATATGTCAAAGAAAAATGCCATTATAAGAAAATTAACTGCCGTTGAAACGCTCGGTTGTACAGAGATTATTTGCTCGGACAAAACCGGTACTTTAACTCAAAACAAAATGACCGTAACTGATAAGTACGCATCTGATGAAAAACTGCTTGCGGAATGCTTGGCGCTTTGCTCCGACGCTGAAATTTCAAACGACTGTGTTGTTACGGGTGAGCCAACAGAGGCGGCTCTTGTAGTATATGCAAACTCGTTATCACTCAATAAAAATGACCTTATGTTAAAAGCTCCAAGAATAGGCGAAGTTCCTTTTGATTCCGCAAGGAAAATGATGTCTACCGTTCATTCATACGGAGGAGAAACAGGAGAGCTTATTCAATATACAAAGGGCGCACCCGATGAGGTAATAGAGTTATGCTCACACGCCGCTATTGACGGTGAGATTGTACCTCTTACTAAAGAAATCAAAGAAAAAATTCTTGCTGAAAACAAGCGAATGGCAGATAAGGCTTTGCGCGTGCTTGCAGGTGCGTGCAAAAATTATGATTTTGCACCTAAGTCCTATCTGCCGGAAGTCCTTGAAAATAACCTTACATTCCTTGGGCTTGCAGGAATGATAGACCCTGTTCGTCCAGAGGTTAGGGACGCTATAATAGAATGCCGTGACGCCGGTATAACACCAATTATGATTACGGGTGACCATAAAGACACAGCAGCTGCTATTGCACTTGAACTTGGAATAATTGAGTCTTCTGATGATGCGATAACGGGCGCACAGCTTTCCGCTATGAGCGACGAGGAGTTTAATGAACAAGTCGGACATATCCGTGTATACGCAAGAGTGCAGCCGGACCATAAAACGCGTATCGTAAACGCTTGGAAAAATAACGGATACATAACTGCTATGACCGGCGACGGCGTAAATGACGCACCATCAATTAAAAATGCCGATATAGGCGTAAGCATGGGAATAACAGGTACTGATGTTACTAAAAATGTTTCGGATATGGTTCTTGCGGACGATAACTTTGCCACAATCGTATCTGCCGTCGCAGAAGGCAGACGGGTATATGATAATATCAAGAAAACAATACAGTTCCTCTTAGGCTCTAACTTGTCTGAGGTGCTTTCAATCTTCTTTGCAACACTACTTGGTTTTGTTATTTTAGAGCCTGTGCATCTTCTTTTCATAAACCTTGTAACTGACTGTTTTCCGGCTTTAGCACTCGGACTTGAAAAGCCCGAAAGCGATATTATGAAGCGTAAGCCGAGAAGCCCTAAAAGCAGTATCTTTTCCGGAGGCGTCGGCGTTGATATTGTATACCAAGGTCTTATAGTTACAGTACTCACTCTTGCCGCGTATTTTATAGGAGAGTTCCTGCAAACGGGCGTTTGGAAATTTATGAATATCTCTTTGGAGGACGGTGCAGAGGGTATTACGATGGCATTTTTAACGATGTCCATGTGTGAAATCTTCCACTCCTTTAATATGCGCTCTCAAAGAAAAAGCGTTATTGCTATGGAGCTTAAAGGAAACAACAACAAATTCCTTTACGGCGCCATGCTCGCCTCGCTTATCTTTACAACGCTCGTAATTGAAGTTCCTTTCCTTGCAAACGCATTTGGCTTTACTGCTATTAATTTAAAAGAGTACGCCATTTCCATGGCTCTTGCATTTTCCGTAATACCGATTGTTGAAATTGTTAAAGCATTTCAGCGTAGGAGAGTTAAAAGGGCATAAAAATAGTTTATAACTTAAAAGCCGTATTCCGCATATTGGAATATGGCTTTTATGCTTTTCATCAATTATGTTATTGCCATATATTTTTTATTATGTTAAAATAAGTATAAATTCTTTAGGAAGTAATTATTGTGAATAATATTTATAACAAAATTATTGAGCATATCAAAAACACTCCCGTAATAAACACACACAGCCACCATTTGCCTGACAGTGAATTTGTAAATGCAGACCTTCATTTTATACTGTCAAATTCATACGCAAATTGGCTCGCCGCACCGCCAAAACGCGGTGACAGGGCGGGTGCCGCCGAATATATAAATAAACATCGCTGTAATTCTTATTTCAGATGGATTATAAAGTCTCTCGAAGAATTATACGGCTTAGAGATGACGGCTGACAACTATGATTTGATTGACGAAAAACTTACGGCGTCTCATAAAGACGCGCTATATCATCTTGAAATACTGAAAAATCGCTGCCGATTTGAAAAAATAGTTAATGAACGCCAACCGGACCCCAGTTCAAACTTAGGGCATCCCGATTTATTTTCGCCAAGCTTTCGGTGTGATTGTTATTTTTCAGGCTATTTAAAAACAAAGCCGGAGCCTAACGGTTTCTTTGCGTATTCAACATTTGAAAAAAACGATATTCATACTTTATCAGAATATCTTGATGAGGTTAAAAAGGCAATTTCTAAAAAGAAAAATGACGGATGCAAGGCATTAAAATGTGCTATTGCATACGAGCGGCCGCTCGACTTTGATGAATATAACCTTTCTAAAGCAGAAAAGGCGTTAAACAATGAAAGCGCCTCTGAAGATGAAATCAACGCTTTCGGTAACATTGTTATGCGCACACTTTGTGAAGCTGCCGCAGAAAACGGCTTACCTTTTCAAATACATACGGGTATGGGGCAGTTAAAGGACACTAATCCTATTAAACTATTAAAGATTATTGAGGAAAATCAGAATACAAAGTTTCAATTGCTGCACGGAGGTTTCCCTTGGTTTTCCGATACATATGCGCTGCTTCACAACTATAAAAATGTTTGGTCAGACACTTGCTGGATACCCTACCTTTCAACCTCTGCCGCTAAAGACTATATAAAAAGTGCGCTTGAGGTTTCTGACGCCTTTAGGCTCACTTGGGGATGTGACACATGGACGAGTGAGGATGCTTTAGGGGCGCTTTTTTCTATGGAGCATACGCTCTCTTTAGCTCTCAGTGAAATGGTTATTGACGGTGCATTTGAAACAGAATACGCTTTTTATATTGCTGACAGAATAATGTATGAAAACGGCAAACAGCTTTTTGATTTATAAAATTATTTTTATTTGAGGAGGCAAAGTTTATGTTGGAGTTGATTTACCAAATCCAAAGTTTATTCATGGCTATTATCATCATTTTTACCTCTCTTTTTTCAATTGGCTCTATTCCTTCGTCTATTACTATGCCGGAATTAAAAGCGGGATATTTTGGTCAGTGGGTCAATCCCTTCGTCGGAACAGGAGGGTATCCATGGGTTGGCGGCAACTTATTTCCGGGGGCGCTGTCCCCTTTCGGCGCAGTAAAGCTCAGCCCCGATACGGCGGCGATTAACGGTACCGTATTATTTAATTGGACTACATCGGGATACCACTATTTAGACACTTATACGCTCGGTTTCAGTCATACGAGGCTTTCAGGTACAGGCTCGCGTGATTTAGGGCACTTTAGAGTCATTCCGCAAACAGGCAGCTTCAACTTTGCTGAAAGAAATTCTAAGCCTCTTGCATTTTCACATGGGAATGAGACGGCAACAGCAGGTTATTATGCCGTCTATTTGCCGACTATCGGCTGCATGGCAGAGCTTACTGCCACAGAGCATGTCGGAGCGCACCGGTACACTTTTAATACAGATAATGATGCGCTAATTCTTATTGACTCAACGAGTACCCTTTTCGGCGGCCGCGCTGAAGAAGGCGTTATTAATGTAAACGAAATAACGGGTGAAATAACGGGAGAAGCTCGTGTACTTGTTGGCTTTTCAAGCAGATATGATGGGCTAAAAGCCTATTTTACCGCTTCGTTTAATAAGCCTTTCAACTCATATTCCACTTGGGTTGACGGCGACTGTGTGGACGGCAGGCAAAACGCAGCGGGAAACGATTGCGGAGCGGCATTTAATTTTGGCAATATTAAAGATGAGCCGCTTGAGCTTCTTCTTGCTATAAGCTTTGTAAGCGTTGACAATGCAAGGGCGAATATGCAAGCCGAAGCTTATGGGTTGGATTTCGAGGGTGTAAGATCGTATTCCCGCGACGCTTGGGACTCTTACCTTTCAAGAATAGATATTGATACGGATGATGAGGATATAAAAACAATATTCTACACATCGCTTTACCATTCTATGACGATGCCGACAATATTTACAGATGTAAACGGCGAATATCTTGGTTTTAACAGAACCATAAAAACAGCGGATGATTTTACTTATTACAGTGATATGTCCCTTTGGGATACATACAGAAATACGCACCCGCTATATATATTAATAGCTCCAGAGCTTCAGCGCGATTGCCTTTTGAGTTTGCTTTCTATGGCGAAAATAGGCGGCACCCTCCCCCGCTGGCCCTCCGGCGGCGGTTACACAGGCTCTATGTTCGGAACGCCGTGTGATATGATTTTTGCTGAAAGCTACTTAAAAGGTATAACGGATTTTGATGTTTTGGAAGCCTATAAATATATGAAGCTGACTTCAGACAGCAAGGTTGAGGGCGTTGATTACAGAACCGCTGTTGAGGAATACAATTCTTATGGATATGTTCCGGCAGATGTTAGCAAAACCTCTGTAAGCCGCACTCTTGAATATGCATGGGCAGACGGCAGTATTGCTCTTTTAGCAGAGGCGCTCGGAAAAACGGCGGAAGCGCAGCATTACAAAGAAAAATCCCTATATTATAAAAACATATTTGATGATGAGACGAAATACTTCAGAGGGAAAAATACTGACGGTTCTTTCGTTACTCCATTTAGCCCCGATGCCTCTTCCTTTTATGACGATATACTTGGCACGGAATTTGCAAGGCCTTACTGTGAGGGCAGCGCGCGCCATTGGAGATGGTCCGTTGTTCAGGATATTGACGGGCTTATTGAGCTTTTTGGCAGTGAGGATTATTTTGTATCAGAGCTTAACGAATTTATGGAAAACAAAAGCACAAGCTCTGCAGGTTTAGACTCTGCGGGCGGATTTTGGATAGGCAACGAGCATAACCTTCACGCTCCTTATCTGTTTAATAATGCAAACAGGGCGGACTTAACTCAAAAATGGGTTCGCGAGGTTCTTTCAGACAGCTTTGGAACCGGCGCCGACAATCTTGCGGGAAATGACGACGGCGGAGCTTTAAGCTCTTGGTATGTTTGGTCGGCAATAGGGCTTTACCCTGCCGCCGGCACAGATTTTTACTGGCTCGGCTCACCTAATGTAAACAAAGCTATTGTAAATCTTTCGGACGGCAAGATTTTAACAATTATTGCAGAAAATCAAAGTCCGGAAAATGTATATGCAGAAAGTGTTTTCCTAAACGGAGAAAAGCTAAGCAGCTCCATATTAACACACTCACAAATTAAA
>JAAZGX010000098.1 GCA_012511005.1 Clostridiales bacterium | reverse complement strand
CCTCCTTGTTTTCTGCCGGCAGATGTTCACTAATAATTTTAAAAGCCTCACTTATCGTTTCGAGAGGGGATTGATTTTTCAGTTTTTTTACTGATATATAAGGTTTTGACCCTGCTGATACGAGTATCCTGCCGCGCATCATTTTACCCAAAGCCGAAACGATGCTCATATTTATTTCATGCTGATACAGTAATATATTATATCCTTTTTGTCCAATCTCAAATATGCCAAGCGCACAAGCGGTATTTCTAAGGAGTGCAATTTGTATCAAACCGTTGACACTTTCGGGCGGCTCGCCGTATCGGTCAATAAGTTCGTCTGTAACATCTAAAGCGCCCTCTTCGTTTTCTATATCTGCTATTCTTCTGTATATAGCGATACGCTGTGCAAGGCTTTCTATATATTCTTCCGGAATATGCGCGTCAATTTGCAAATCCACAAGGCATTCCTTGTTAACGGGCTTTGCTATTTCGCCCTTTTCCTCACTTATCGCCTCTGTAAGAAGCCTCATATACATATCATATCCCACAGACTCTAAATGACCGCTCTGCTGTGCGCCTAAAAGGTTTCCCGCGCCTCTTATCTCCATATCACGCATAGCAATCTTAAAGCCGGAGCCAAATTCAGTATATTCTCTTATAGCCTGAAGTCTTTTTGATGCCGTTTCGTTTAGCTCTTTGTCCCTTTGAAATGTAAAGTAAGCAAAAGCGCGCCTTGAGCTGCGCCCTACGCGCCCCCTTATCTGGTGAAGCTGCGAAAGTCCCATTTTATCGGCATTTTCAATAATCAATGTATTAACATTCGGAACATCAACGCCCGTTTCAATTATAGTTGTACAAACGAGTATATCGGTGTCACCCTCTAAAAGAGAGCGCCATATAGAGCTTAATTCCTCCTCGCCCATTTTACCATGACCGACGGCAACATTCGCCTCAGGTATATCTTCTTTAATTCTTGCAGCTACTCTGTCTATATTTTCAACGCGATTATGAAGATAATAAACTTGTCCGCCGCGCCGTAATTCTCTTTTTATCGCCTCATGGACAATTCCTCTATCGTACTCAAGAACATATGTCTGAACAGGGAAACGGTCACTTGGAGCCTCCTCAATAACAGACATATCTCGAATTCCCGACATGGCCATATTAAGCGTTCTTGGGATAGGGGTAGCGGTAAGCGTCAAACAATCGACAGTCGGAAAAAGCTCTTTTAAACGCTCTTTTTGTGAAACGCCAAAACGCTGCTCCTCGTCTATAACAAGAAGCCCCAAATCCTTAAATTTGACATCTTTTGAAATCAGGCGGTGCGTCCCCACAAGCAAATCAATTTTACCGAGCCTTAGATTTTTTAGTATCACGCTTTGTTCACGCGCCGTTCTAAAGCGAGAAATCATTTCAACATTAACGGGAAATCCGTCAAAGCGTTTTAATATAGTTCCAAAATGCTGAAGCGCTAAAATAGTAGTGGGAACGAGAATTGCACACTGTTTTCCGTCTGCAATACACTTAAAAGCGGCACGCAGCGCAACCTCAGTTTTGCCAAAACCGACATCGCCGCATAAAAGTCTGTCCATCGGATAGCTTTGCTGCATATCGTGTTTAATCTCGTCTATACTTCTGTATTGGTCGTCCGTTTCTTCATAAGTAAAGCGGCGTTCAAAATCATTTTGCATATCTATATCAGGCGAGAAGGAAAAGCCCTCTGTTTTTAATCTTTTTGAATAAAGCTCAATAAGCTCTTTTGCTATATCTTTTACAGAGCTTTTAACGCGCGCTTTAGTTTTTTCCCAATCCTTGCTGCCTATTCTATTGAGTTTTAACGGCTTTTCCTCATTTACTTGTCCAATATATTTTGAAACAAGGTCAAGCTGCGTGATAGGCACATAAAGAACATCATTTTTATCATAATTTATTTTTATATAATCTTTTATAAGCCCGCCGACATTCATTTTTGAAATACCGTCAAAAATCCCTATGCCATATGTCGCATGAACGACATAGTCGCCGCGTTTCAGTTGTTCAAGGCTTTCGATAGCGTCCGCCGCCTTAAAAGCGGGGCGTTTTTTACTCTTTTTTTGTATGCCGGACTTTGTAAAGGATATTAAAAGAAGCTTTTCGTTAGGATAAGATATTCCGGAATTAAGTATACCGGGAAGCACCGTTATTTTATGCTTTAATAGTTCAAGCGGAGGCACTGCAAAATAGACGGCGGGTATACCCTCATCACTTAATGTTTCAGCAAGATTTTTAGCGGCAACAGGCGCTCCTGCTGTTACAACTACGGTAAATCCAGACTTTAACGCGGGGCGAATATCATCTAAAAGCACGCTCAAAGCACCGTTCCACGGCGGCTCTGTTACAACGGTAAAGGAAATTAAATCTGCAACGGGAGTGTCAAAGCTGCCGCGCGGGAAATTGTCTAAATATATTGCTTTTCGTTCTTCATATGCTCTTAAAAGGTCGTTGAATGTAAGCGAATAACGGTCAAGCCCCTTAGTGAGCGTACCGTCATGGAACATGGCTTTTATATCTTCATTAATAAGCTTTTCTTCACGAATAAACTTGATTTTAAGGGAGGAGGATTCAAAAACTGCTAAAAAGCAATCATTAGTATAATCAAAAAGTGTCGCTTGATTTTCATATGCTAAAGGCAAGTATTTATCAAGGCAGGGGGGAGAAGCTTTGCCGTCTGCCATATCGGCGTCTCTTAGTATACTTTCGCGGGCTTTTGCGGAGTATTTGCCTTTAATTGAAGACGAAAAGGAGCGTAAAACTTCTGCTAAATGCTCGTCACTGTCAAATAAAACCTCGCTTGCGGGAATAAGGCAAGCTTTATCGCGCCTATCGGTACGCCTTTGCGTTAAAATATCAAACTCACTGATTGTATCAATTTCATCGCCCCAAAGCTCAATCCTTAAAGGGTTATTTTCATTTGGCGGAAAAATATCCAAAATACCGCCGCGAAGCGAAAATTGCCCCTTTCCCTCAACCATATCTGCTCGTGTATAGCCTGCTGTAATAAGCTTTTCCATAAAAACAGAGGTGTTGATATTCTCACCTATTTTTATGTTTATTGTTTTAAGCACCAGCACTTCTTTTGGTAAAGTGAGTTGTAAAGCGGCGCTCGGCGTACAAAAAATATAGTCGTATTCTCCCGATGCTATACGGTGCAAGGCAGCAATTCTTAAATGCTCATATTCTTTTGATTGGCGCTGCAATGAGTTAAAACAAAAATCTTTAGCGGGGTAAAATACAGCCCGATTGTCGTTGCCGGAAAATGTATTTATGTCTTCCGCTGCCGTAATCGCAAAAGCCTCGTCAGGCACAAGAACAAGCGCCTTACGGCGCGTATCGGCGCAAAGCGAAAAAACAATATGTGACTTTGCCGTAGGCGGCAACCCTAAAACACCAAGCGGAGCCTTTTTAGATTTTAAGCCGGCAAGGAGGTTTTGGTATTCAGGGCAGTCTTTTAATGCTCTGACAAAACAGGACATATTTCCTCCGTCAGTTATACAGCGCCATCGCTTTTTCAATGTCACTGTTTAATATAAAAGGGAGAGCCTCTATGGCTTTTTCAATTGACTCTCTCATTAAGGGGATTTCATTTTTATTAAAGTTTGACAGTACATAATCAGCCAAATCATAATCAGGATGAGGCTTTTGACCTATTCCTAATTTTATTCTTGGAAATTCGTTAACACCAAGGTGCGAAATAATGCTTTTAATTCCGTTGTGTCCGCCGTCAGAGCCGGAGCGTCTAACACGAACGGCGCCTACAGGCAAAGAAGCATCGTCAAAGACAACAATAATTTTTGATGGCGGGATTTTATAAAAATCCACACATTCACGAACGGCTTTTCCGCTTTCATTCATAAATGTCTGCGGTTTTATTACAATAACACGCTTGTTTGCTACTGTAGTATCGCCAATTAGGGATTTGAATTTTAACTTTTTAACATTAAAATTATATTTATCTTTTAAAGCTTCTACGAATAAAAATCCCGTATTATGGCGCGTCAATTCATACTTTAAGCCCGGATTTCCTAAACCAACTATAAGAAATTCGGGTGAAGATGAAGTGTCGCAGTATTTTTTTAGTTTATTAAACATAGCAGTCCTTTTATTTATACGGGTCTTTTTCTATAACCCAATTTTCTTTTACAGTTTGTTTTTCACGCGCGATAGCAAGGGCATTTTCCGGTACGCTTGCGGTAATCGTGGAGCCTGCGGCAATATATGCATTTTTCCCTACCGTTACGGGCGCAATAAGATTGGAATTACAGCCGATAAATGCACCGTCATTAATTGTAGTGCGGTATTTGTATTTTCCCGTATAGTTTACTGTAACACTCCCACAGCCGAAATTAACTTTTTTACCAACATCGGTATCACCGACATAAAGCAAATGCGAAAGCTTGGAGCCGCTGTCTACTAATGAATTTTTTATTTCAACAAAATTGCCGATACGCACATTATCTTTTATGTTGCAGTCCGGTCTTATATGAGAAAAAGGACCGATTGAAACGGCGTTTCCGATAGCCGAGTCTTTAGCAACGGTATTTGAAAGTGTAGAATTATCCGATATTTCACAGTTTTCTATTACGGTATTAGGTCCAATAGTGCAAAAGCTGCCTATCGCAACATTCTCTTTAATAATAGTGTTTGGCAGAATTACTGTATCTTTACCGATTTTCGTACCGCAGGAGATTATAACACCGTCAACACAAGGAATATCTACGCCTTTTAGCATATGCTTTTCAAGTTCTTTTTTTCTTGCTATTTCATTGAGTTTGTTAAGCTGCACTTTATCGCCTGCAGTGAAAAGCGTTTCTTTGCACTTTGTTGAAAAAAGCCCCGACTTTTTAAAAGTACGGTTAAATGTATCAAGCATATGTGGAATATCCTGCTTTTCGTCTGTTTCATTAAGGCATTGTAAAAGAGCGTCAACACTGAACCAATATGCTTTCTCGCTGATTATTTCAACCTCTTTATTATCTAAGCAGTTCTCAATTGCCGAAATAACCGTAACATCATTTTTTGAGGCAATATGAGCGTTTAACGAGCTTTTAATAGTATCACAGTCAATAAAAGGAGTATATGCGCTTAAAACTAAGACATTTTGACCTTTATAAGCGCTTAAAAAATCAAATGTGCCTATAAAAGAACGATAAAAATTCTGATGCTCATTTTCGGATATAACCTTAAACCTTTCTTTTAAGCATGCATTTAATTCGATGGAATTTGAGTTTGATACTATACAAATATCGGTGATAGAGCTATCACATAAAGCATCTGTCACCCAAAAAATCATCGGCTTAAAAAGTACTTTTGAAAAGTGTTTTGGAATAGAGGAGACCATTTTTATATTGTCATCATTGGCAAAAATAATCGCACAATTATTTGTCATAGCATCACCTTTGCATTTTATAGAGAAAATTATATCATATTGATTTCGAATATTCAATTAAAAAAACAATAAAACATTGATTTATTAGCCGTTGTAATATATAATAAAGTGTGAATAAAGCGTAACTCTTGTTTAATGTAATAAATAAACGGTGAAAATATGAAACGACAGCAAAAGACATACTTATATTTTATACTTGTATTGATGTTGATTATATTCAGTATCTTTGACTTTGCCTTTTTCTCAAATTATTTAATGAAATACTTTGAAGGCGAAACGGTTGGTAACGGTATCATTGATTTATCGAGCCGTGATATTGATGGCGGGGATTTTTCGTATTTAACGGGTAATTGGGAGTTTTTCTGGCAAAAGCATATTGTGACGGATAATGATGCCGAAGCTTTGCCGGACCTTATTATTAATGTTCCGTCGTCGTGGACTGATTATACAATAGGCAACACTAATATTAAAAGCGGAGGTTATGCAAGTTATAAAACGAAGCTTAAAGGAATAAATGCGAAAGAGCCTTTTATAGTAGGGGTGCCTAATCTGCCCGCTGCATACAGAGTTTTTGTTGACGGGCAAATGATATATACAAGTGGCAATATTACAAAGGATATTGGGGAAACGAAAGCTTCACCAAGCTTTCAAGCTATTCCCTTTACAATAAACGAAACGACAAGTAAAAATGACGAATTAGAACTTATAATTGAAGTGGCGTGCCAGTTTTCAAACGGGATTACAATGGCT
>JAAZGX010000097.1 GCA_012511005.1 Clostridiales bacterium | reverse complement strand
ATTAATATTTACACCGTCAATCGTTATTGAGCCGGAATTTACATCATAAAAACGCATTAAAAGATTTACAAAAGTCGTTTTTCCCGCGCCCGTTGGACCTACAAGCGCAATAAGCTGCCCCGGTTTTACATTAAAGTTCATCTTTTCTATAAGAGGCTTATCTTCCGAATAGCTAAAATAAACATCATTAAAGGAAAGGGATTTTGTAAACTCCGGAACAGGCAAAGCATTTTCGGTTAAAGCTTCCTCCGCCTCGTCAAGTATTGAAAAAACCCTTTCACTTGAAGCGAGTGAAGACTGCAGATTGTTGCTTATATTGGCAAGGTCTACAATCGGCTGTGAAAACATTTTAGAATAAGCGATAAAAGCCGTTATTCCGCCTAAAGTAAACTCCCCTTTTACGACAAGGTATCCGCCGACGATACAAACGGCAACATATCCGATATTGTTCACAAAGTTCAAAAATGGATGTATTATTCCGGAAACAAACTGTGCTTTCTTTCCCACTTGATATAGCTGGTCGTTAATATCTTCAAATTCTTCTATAGCTGCTTGCTCTCTGTCAAACAATTTCACTATTTTATGACCCGAATACATTTCCTCTATGTGACCGTTTAGCTCTCCCGTAACCTCCCACTGTCTGCGGAAAAGCTTTTTTGAAACCTTTAATATCCTTAAAGCTATTACTGTGCTGATAGGTACTACGGCGACGGTAATAGCCGTCATTAAAGGATTTGTTTTGAGCATAATAAAAAATACGCCTATTACCATTATGAAAGATGTAATAACTGATATAATATTATGCTGAAGCGTGTTGCTGACATTATCAATATCATTAACAATACGGCTTAGAAGCTCTCCTTTAGCGTGTATATCAAAAAATTTAAGCGGAAGTCTTGTCAGCTTACCGTTAATTCCGGCTCGTAACGAGCAGACTATCTTTTGTGTTATTCCCGCCATTGTAAACTGTTGAATATACATTAATATTGAGCTTACGCCGTAAACAAAAAACAGTTTTAGTATTATTGATAAAATGGTATCAAGAGCTACTCCGGAGCCTGAAAGCTTCATTTGCACTTGATTATTTAATTCATCAATAGCCTCACTAAGAAGCGACGGTCCAATAATAGAAAGGATGGTACTTGCAATTGCGGCAACTATTACAATAATTATTACAGGATTGCCTTTTAGCACTATGCCAATAAATCTTTTAATAGCGGGACCGAAGCTTTGCGGCTTATCATCCTTTTTAAATGTTCCTTTGTAAGAGGCATAACGCTTTTTCCGCTTTTCACGATTTAGCTTGATTTGTTCGTCAGTTTTACTCATTCGTTTCAGCCTCCATTTCCTCCCTTTTTAGCTGCGATTCAACTATTTCACGATATATTTCAGATGTTTCTATAAGCTTTTCATGCTTTCCTATAGCTGCTATTTTACCGTTATCTAAAACGATTATTCTATCAGCATTAATAATAGTGCCTACTCTTTGTGCCACTATTATTATATTTGCATCTATCAACTCGTCATGAAGTCTTTGTCTAAGCCGAGAATCTGTTGCGTAGTCAAGCGCCGAAAAACTATCATCAAAAATATAAAACTCTGCATTTTTTATAATTGCCCTTGCTATTGCAAGCCGCTGTTTCTGCCCGCCTGACAGATTTATGCCGCTTTGAGATACAAAGTGGTTTATTCCGTCGGGCAGTTTTTGAACAAAGTCTTTTGCTTGAGATATTTCAAGAGCGCGCCACAATTCCTCATCTGTTGCATCTTCTTTACCGTACCTAAGATTATCCGCAATTGTGCCGCTGAAAAGGAATACCTGCTGCGGTATAAAGCCTATTTTCGACCTTAATGTGCTAAGACGCATATCTCTTACATCAACACCGTCCACAATTACCTGCCCGTCTAAGGCGTCATAAAAGCGGGGTATTAAGTTAATTACTGTAGATTTACCGGAGCCTGTGCCGCCGATAATCGCCGTTACCTCTCCCTTTTTTGCCGTAAAACTAATATTATCAAGAACCGTTACAAAACCATCATCACCATTGTAACCAAAGCTGACATTTTTAAATTCAAGGCGCCCTTTTATTTCGCTGTTATCTTTGCCCTCGTTCGTTTCTTTAATCTGGGACTCCATTTCCAATACTTCACTAATTCTTAAAGCAGATATTCGGGCTCTTGGTATCATAATAAACATCGCCGCACCCGTTGATAAAGCAAGAATAACAAATAAGAGATAAAGGATAAAAGCCTGCAAATCGCCTATTGTGTTCGATATTTCGATAGTGTCCGTAAGCGCTTGAATTTGCCTGCCGCCAATTAACACAAGCGCAATTATAATAGAGAAAATAAAAAGCGTCAAAATCGGTATAAGCGCGGCAAATGTGCGGCTGATTTTTAATGATAACCCTGTCAGCTCGAAATTTGCTTTATTAAATCTTTCTGTTTCATACTTTTTTCTGTTAAATGCTCTTGTAACGCGAATACCGTTAATATTCTCTCGTATTATAAGATTTAGTTTATCGGTTTTTGCTTGAACTTTCTTAAACATAGGAATAATTTTTTTTGCAACGAAAAAAGCAATTACAGCAATAATAGGCGCTATCGCAATAATTATTAAAGACAGCTTAGGGTCCATTATAACAGCCATAACTGACCCGCCTATTAGCATAACGGGAACGGTTACAATAGATTTTAAAAGCGTCAGCGTCATATCCTGAACATGCCTTATATCGTTCGTAGAGCGCGTTATGAGCGACGGAACACCGATTTTATCTACCTCTGCTTGTGAAAAGCTTTCAATTTTCAAGAAAACTTCACGCCTTAACAGTTTTGAAAAGCTGGCTGAAATATTACTCGAAAAATAACTGACAGCAATAGCAATCCCCATATTTAACGCAGAAACAGCAAGCATTACAGAGCCGATTTTTGCTATATAGCTTAAATCTCCTTTAGTAATGCCGTTATTTATAATCTCAGCCATTAAAAATGGAAGTAAAAGCGCCAAAACATTATTAAAAAGTACGAGTATTACGGTTGAAACCACAATTCTTTTTTGCGGTATCAAATATTTAAACAGCTTTAACACAGTATCATTCTCCCTGACCCATAGATAACGATTATTTTATCATCATTTGATGATTTTGGCAACTAATAATTATTAAATTACAATAAATAAGTAAATGCCGGCGTTTAGATTTACAGATTATTCTAATTTTTAATATTAAACGATATGACTGAATAGACTATACAAGACAAATACAGGATTGTAAGAGGATGATTATTGTGTACTACCATAACCAAAAGACAGAACAAGTATTACAAAACCTTTCTACATCAAACGATGGGTTAAGTGTTTCTGAAGCGAAAAAAAGGCTTTTAGAATTAGGAAAAAACGAAATTAAAAGTGTAAAAGAGAAAAACCTGCTGCAGCGATTTTTATTGCAGCTTTATGACTTTTCCATAATTATACTTTTAATTGCCGCGGCAGTGTCATATGGAATATCAAAAATATCCGGTCAGTCCAATATGACGGACACGATTGTTATTCTTGCTATTGTTGTTATTAATGCCGCAATAGGTGTTTTTGAGGAAAGCAAAGCGGCAAAGGCACTTGCGGCATTAAAAGATTTAAGCGCACCCATTTCAGCAGTAAGGCGCAGCGGCAAAAATATTAAAATACCCGCTTCTGAAATTGTAAAAGGAGATATATTAATCCTTGGTGCGGGAGATATGGTTTCAGCAGACGCGCGTTTAATATCGTCAGAACAGCTCAAAACTGATGAAAGTACGCTTACGGGTGAATCGCTCCCCGTAGAGAAATCTGCCGCAGTTTTGCTTCCCGTAAATGTGAATACAGCCGATAGAAAAAATATGGTATTTTCATCGACTTTAATAACGGGCGGTCATGGTGAAGCGGTAGTAGTACAAACGGGAATGGATACGGAAATAGGCAAAATAGCAAAAATGTTAAGCACCCAAAAGACAGAAGATACACCGCTTCAAGTTAGGCTTTCAAAGCTTTCAAAATATTTAGGTATAGCCGCTTTGGCAATATGCGCATTAATATTCGCCTTGGCACTCGTTAGAAAAGCTTCTGCTATGGACAACTTTATGACTGCCATAAGCCTTGCGGTTGCGGCAATTCCGGAAGGACTTCCCGCTATTGTTACAATAGTATTATCGTTAGGCGTGGGTAAGCTTTCAAAGAAAAACGCAATTGTCCGCAGACTTCCAAGCATAGAAACTCTTGGAAGCGCCTCTGTTATTTGCTCTGATAAAACAGGAACACTTACGCAAAACAAAATGACTGCAACAAGAGTATATTTGCCGAATAAAAAAGAATTGGACGCAGAAAACTCTTATGCTGAAAACATTTTTATGTATGCCTCTCTTTGCTGTAACTCGACAGTTGAAAAAAGGCGCGGAAAAGTGACGGCAGTCGGAGAGCCTACGGAAAACGCAATAATAAACGCACTGTTAAAAACAAAAACTAAATATCACAACATAATTAAAGATTATCCGCGTGTAAAAGAAATTCCATTTTCAAGTGAAACTAAATTAATGACTACTATACACAAATCATTTGATGGATATATACAAATAACGAAAGGTGCGCCTGATATTTTAATTCCAAAGTGTGCTTATTATTATAACGGAAATAAAGAAGTTGTTTTGGGAATTAACCAAAGAAATATGGCGCTAAAAGCGAATGCAGATATGGCAAGCGATGCATTAAGAGTGATTGCTGTTTCCGTAAAACGCATTTCCTCACCGACACAAACTACGGTGTCTGATATGGTTTTTTTAGGACTTATCGGCATAGAGGACCCGATAAGACCCGAAGCTAAAAAAGCCGTTTCCGTCTGCCGCAGCGCCGGTATAACTCCTGTTATGATAACGGGCGACCATGCACTTACTGCAGTTGCAACAGCAAAAAGGCTTGGTATTTATACGGATAACTCAACTGTTTTAAGCGGTGATGCTCTTGAAAAGATGAGTGATGATACACTAAAAAAAGAGGCGCGTACTTGCAGTGTTTTCGCAAGAGTTACGCCTTTACATAAAGTAAGAATAGTTGACGCATATAAGGCGAACGGCGAAATAGTTGCGATGACGGGTGACGGGGTAAACGATGCGCCCGCCCTAAAACGCGCCGATATCGGCTGTGCTATGGGGAAAAGCGGAACAGAGGTTGCAAAGAATGCGTCCGATATTATTTTAATGGATGATAACTTTGCCACAATAGTAAATGCTATTGAAATAGGCAGAGGCTTATTTGATAATATAAAAAAATCAGTAAGATTTTTACTTTCAAGCAATATAGGTGAAATTCTTTTAGTATTTACCGCGTTTATTCTTGGGTACTCGGCGCCGCTATTGCCTATTCACTTACTTTGGATAAACTTAGTTACAGATTCTTTGCCTGCTATGGCACTTGGAATGGAAAGACCCGAAAGCGATATTATGAGAAGAAAACCTCTTCCAAAAGACAAAGGAATTTTGTCAAAAACAGAATGGCTCGATATCGTAATAGAAGGAATGCTTTTCGGCGCTCTTTCACTGTTTGCTTTTATTTTTGGTACGACTCGTTATTCTATTGGCGTAGGGCGTACAATGGCTTTTTGCACGCTGAGCTTTATAGAGCTTTTTCACGCTTTTAATGTGCGCACTGCTTATTCTATATTTAAAATATCCCCATTTGAAAATATTAATCTTTTCTTCGGCAATATTATTTGCGCGCTTCTGCAATTGTCAGTCGTTGTTATCCCCGCCCTTACTAAAGTCTTTAATACGACTATTCTCAACTCTGCACAGTGGCAAATCGTTTTATTATTATGCATTGCTCCCCTGCTCGTCTGTGAAGCGGAAAAATATTTACAAAACAGAAAGCTCAAAGATATAAACCGAAAAAAGCTAAAATTAGCTTTAGAATAAAGGAGAATAAATAAATAAATACTTACCGCAGCATAAACCATATTCATATATATCCATTCGTTTTACAAACCATCGACCGACTAAGCGTCACTTAATTATAGCTTATATATACAGGTTAACAATATTTATTATTAATTTCATCGAATTTTGAAGTTTTTTCGCTCATATACGCATTTTTATGTAACTTTCAGTAAAAACACACTATATTTTGTTGACATCAATGGGAAATGGTGGTACTATGTATTTGCAAAAAGAGCAAACGAAAGGAGTTTATTTATGAAGTCTGAAGGAATTGTAAGAAACATTGATGGTGTAGGGAGAATTGTTCTGCCAATTGACCTTAGGGTTAGATATGGACTTAACAACGAAAATGCAGCGGTTGAGATTTATACTGAAGGTGATAAGATTATCTTAAAAAGATATGTCCCCGCTTGTATATTCTGCAACAATGCAGACCATATTGTTGATTATAATGGCAACAATATATGCAAAGAGTGTATTAAGAAAATGACAGAATTATAATTTTATTGGCGGTGAATGATTTTGGCTCTGTTTAATAGAAACCCTAAAAAACATAGCAAAACAGAGGGTAAAAAACAACCGAACCAACCTTTTATTCCGCGCGATTTTGACAGAGAGGAAAGAATTGCGCTTCAAAAAATGGTGACAACTATACCCGTTGCGCGAAAAATGCTGTCACAGCAAATTCTTGCAAGAGCGGTATTTGATTTTATTGGCAGAAATGTCCGTATGGGCGCTTCAGCCGCTAATGTTGTAAACACAACCGTTTTTCCACAACTTTTTTTCACTAATTTGCAGCTTCTTGAGGATTGTACAAAACGCGTTGCCGAACTTGAGCCTTATTGGAAGTTTGAGGGGAAACAACCATCAGAGCAGTTACTTGAAATTCAGGAAATGAAACATGATATAATCGGTGCTTTTATAGAAAGAAGCTTTTACGATATAATTGATAAAATCAAGAAAAAGCGCTCTATTCGTACAAAACAAAAGCTTTTTGATGATTATCAAGCGTCTCTGCTCCATTTTCAAGATTATATTGATGAAGAAAATCAAAAGTTTTTCAAAGAGCTTTGTGAAAACTCGGAGATATTAAAAAAATGAATGCAATTCTTTACATCGTCGGAACACCAATAGGTAACCTTGGTGACATCTCTCCCCGTGCGCTGAAAACGCTCGGGGAATGTGATTTTATTGCCGCAGAGGACACAAGAGTAACGATAAAATTACTCAATCATTTCGGTATTAACAAACCGCTTATAAGCTATCATGAGCATAATTCCCGTGAAAAAAATCCTATTATCATACAAAGGCTTTTAGGCGGTCAATCCTGCGCGCTTGTGTGCGACGCGGGCATGCCTGTTATTTCCGACCCCGGCGAGCAGCTTATAAAACAATGCCACGAAAAAGGAGTTACTGTAATAGCAGTGCCGGGTCCGAGCGCCGTTATTACAGCCCTCTCTGTTTCGGGCTTTGAGGCGGGGCGATTTACCTTTGAAGGGTTTCTTACTACTTCAAAATCAAAAAGAAGGAAACACCTTGAAGAATTGGTTATTGAAAAAAGAACTATGATTTTTTATGAAGCGCCCCATAAGCTTGCGGCGACTTTACAGGATATGCTGCATTACTTTGGAAATAGGAATATCTGCATTGTAAAGGAATTGACAAAAATCCACGAAAACATTGAAATCACAACGCTTTTGAAAGCTTTAGAAAAATATGAAACACAAATACCAAAAGGTGAATATGTACTTATATTAGAGGGCAGAGCAGAAAAACAAGAGGAGCCCCCCTCTCTTGAGAGAACGGCTGAAATTGCAAGAAAGTTTTATGAGCAGGGTTTTTCAACGAGTGACGCCGCAAGAAAAGCCGCAGAAATAACGGGCAGAAAAAAGAGTGAAATTTACAAGCTGCTCGTAGACCAAATTTAATAAGTTTATTATATTGTGACTATCAAAAGCAAGTCGGCAGACCTAAATCTGCCGACTGCCTTTTTGTAAAAGTATTAGCCTATAAATTGCTGTGTCCAATAATGTCCGTCTGCTACATATCCTACACCTATTTGTGTAAATGACGCGTTAAGAATATTCGCTCTGTGACCTGATGAATTCATCCATCCGTCCATAACCTTTTCAGGAGTTGTGTATCCCATCGCGATATTTTCGCCTGCCGTTTTATAGCTTATTCCGAATGATTTCATCATCTCAAACGGGCTGCCGTAAGTAGGGCTGTTATGGCTGAAATATTTCTTATCGTGCATATCCTGTGACTTTATTCTTGCAACATCCGACAGCTTTTTATTCACTGTCAAAGGATTTAACCCCTGTTTAGCGCGCTCTTTGTTCACGAGTGCCACTACCTGACTTTCAAAGCTGTTTTGCGTCGTAGACGGCGCTGTCGCAGTAGGTTTAGTCGTTTGCGGCGCTGTCGCAGTAGGTTTAGTCGTTTGCGGCGCTGTCGCAGCAGGTTTAGTCGTTTGCGGCGCTGTCGCAGCAGGT
>JAAZGX010000096.1 GCA_012511005.1 Clostridiales bacterium | reverse complement strand
ATAATATACTAAATTCACAAAAATTACAATAGTATTTATTTGTTTTTTTATTATTTTTTTCTATAAACGGCATATAAATCATAAATTTATCTTTTTCTTTGAGTTAAATCTTGACCATAGTAAGCGCCATAATATTTATTAAAATAACTACTCCTTGTAATATTAGATATTATGCTTCTGCTTGCGATATTATAAACACAACCGAATATATCTGCTTTTGTCGTGCTGAGGTCACTTATTGCATACTCAATTTCTCTTAATGACGGCTTGTTTTCCGCGACTACAAACAACACAGCATCACAATAATTAGCAACAATCGTAGCATCTGCCAAAACGCCGGCAGGCGGACAATCAATTATTACAAAGTCAAAATTCTTCTTTGCTTCTTTTATTATATCTTCCGTAACTTGCGAAGCTAAAACCTCTGACGGGTCAGCAACAGCCGCTCCGCTCACAAGAAGATAAAGGTTGTATTTTTCAACATATTTTACTGCTTCTTCAAAGGTGGATTTTCCGCTTACAATATCATAAATCCCTCTATCCTCGCCAACAGGTACGCCAAGAGCTTTAAATACAGCGGGTTTTCTAATGTCACAGTCAATAAGCAGAACAGACCTTCCCGCTTTTGCAAGAGAAAGAGCAAGGTTTACGCTAACTGTTGTTTTCCCCTCATTCTCTGTAGCACTTGTAATGGAAAAGACTTTATACCCCTTTTTGAAACTTGCGTTTTCTATTTTTGTTTTTATAAGCTTAAATGTTTCAATAAATGGTAGCCCTACAGTTTTATCGGTAATTAAAAGCGCCTTTTTATCACCGCTTTTATTCTTTTTAGACTTTAACTTTGAAACAGAGGCAAGAACATCTAAATTAAACTTTTTCCTGACATCGTCACTCGATTGTATAAGATTTTTAATCCTATTTAGAATTAAAATAATGGCAAATGCCAAAATGGCGCCGCCTAACGCGCCTAAAAATGTATAAAGAATGGAGGAAAAATCGGCATCAGGATTGGTGGCAAGAGACGCCTGATTTACTATAGTATATTTCGCGTTAGGAAATGAATCCTCCATAACCTGCGAATAAACTGCAGCAAGGGCTTTTGCTATTTGGAATGATTTTTCGGCATCTGCCGTGCTGATTTTAACTGAAATCATCGTAGTTTCAGGAATAACAGAAGCGCTGACGCTCCGTCTGATATGAGCCGCCGAGTAATCTTGCCCCGTTTGTGTCTTTACTGCTTTTTGAACGAGTGTGTAAATATATTCTGTATCAGATAAAATGGTTTTAAAACTTGTAGCAAACATAATTGATGCCTGAACATCACTTGCAGTTGTGTATTTCGCAGCTTCGCCTGCTATATCACTTGATTTATTAGACGCATTAAAAATAATGTGTGAAGAAAATTTATCTTCATGCGTAATTTTAGAGAAAGTAAATCCTGCCAGTGCAAAAGACACCGCAAAAATCGCAATTACCCACCATTGTGCTGTAATAACCTTTGCATATCTAAGCATAGACTCAAAGTTAATACCATACTCCTCATCATTTGCATTTGTGTAATACCCACCTGCTGCCATTCACTATTCTCTCCTTCTTGCATATTCGATTAATTGTATCACAAACGACACATCATTTACAATACTTTTTTATAAAAACCCCATTTTTCTGAAGAATTCATTTCTTTGCTCTACTTCTTGTTCAGATACGCTCTTAATTTTT
>JAAZGX010000095.1 GCA_012511005.1 Clostridiales bacterium | reverse complement strand
TAGAATTCCTTGTTTCTCGGAAAGTGGAGTAAACATTTCAAAATGTATTCACCTGCCTCTTTCTGGGATGCTTGGAAAATATTAATGAGGTGAAACAATGAAACAAGAAGAAAAAAGCGCTATTATAGCCGAATACGCTATACATGAAGGCGATACGGGCTCACCGGAGGTTCAAATTGCCGTTCTCACAAAGAGAATTAATGACCTCACCGAGCATCTTAAAAGCCATAAGAAGGACCATCACTCAAGAAGGGGACTTCTTAAAATGGTAGGTCACAGGAGAAATCTTCTCCAGTATCTGCAAAACAATGATATTGAGCGTTATCGTACAATTATCTCACAGCTTGGTATCCGTAAGTAAAAAGGCGTGGGGTGGGCGCGTTTTGCGCTTGCCCTTTTTACTGCCAAAAAAGTTAATCACGGAGTGCATTCTTTTAGCGATAAATAAAAGCGCTTGCACGGGCGAGAGCCTTTATTTGTTGCTAAACATTGTTCTCCGTAGAAATAAAATAAAAGAGGTAGAACTATGTTTGAAAAATTTAAAGTGTTTGAAACGACTGTCGCAGGCAGACCGCTTGTGATAGAAACGGGCAAAATGGCGCAGCTTGCAGGCGGCTCATGCCTTGTGCGTTATGGTGAAACTAATGTGCTTTGCACAGCTACAATGTCGGATAAGCCGCGTGAGGGAGTAGACTTTTTCCCGCTTTCAGTTGATTTTGAGGAAAAGCTTTATTCCGTAGGGAAAATACCCGGCTCATTCCAGCGCCGAGAGGGAAGAGCAAGCGAAAAGGCGATGCTTGCCTCAAGAGTTATTGACAGACCTATTCGTCCGCTGTTTCCAAGTGATATGAGAAATGATATCGGTGTAATAGCTACTGTAATGTCAGTTGACCCCGACTGCCTGCCGGAAGTGGCGGCGATGTGGGGGGTTTCTACTGCAATAGCCATTTCAGAAATTCCGTGGGACGGACCCGTGGCAAGTGTTTCACTCGGATATGTTGACGGTGAGTATGTAATAAACCCGACGGCAGAGCAAAGAGAAAATACGGAGATGACCGTTACTGTGGCGTCTACGGACAGTCTTGTTGCTATGATTGAAGCGGGAGCAAACGAAATTCCTAATGATATTATGTTTGAGGGAATTATGTTGGCGCACGAAGAAAACAAAAAGATTGTTGAATTTATAAAGAGTATCGTTCGTGAAGTCGGTAAGGAAAAGATTGATTTTCAGTCTAATGACCCTTCACCAAAGCTTTATGAGGCAGTGAAGGCGTTTGCCGAGGAAAGTGTTAAGGAAGCATTAAACACAGATGATAAACGCGTAAGAGATGAGCGGTTAAGACCGATATTTAATGCTGTTCATGAAAAATTTGAGGAGGAGTTTCCTGAGGAAGCGGACAAGCTTGACGACTGTCTTGATAATCTGCAAAAGCATATTGTAAGGCGCTGGCTGCTTGACGAGGGTAAACGAGTAGACGGCAGAGGTATAGATGATATACGCCCGCTCAATTCACAAGTGGATTTACTTTCGCGCACTCATGGCTCGGGGATGTTTACAAGAGGGCAAACGCAAGTTCTTACTGTTACAACATTAGGAACGGCAAGGGATGCCCAAATGCTTGACGGTATTGACGAGGAAGAAGAAAAAAGGTATATACACCATTACAATTTCCCGTCTTATTCCGTAGGAGAAACGAGGCCTCCAAGGGGACCGGGCAGGCGTGAGATTGGTCACGGCGCACTTGCCGAAAAAGCTTTAATACCCGTTATCCCGCCAATGGAGGATTTTCCTTATACAATTCGTCTTGTTTCCGAGGTGCTTTCATCAAACGGCTCTACTTCGCAAGGTGCTATCTGCGCGTCAACTCTGTCGCTTATGGCGGCAGGCGTTCCGATAAAGGCGCCGGTAGCGGGAATATCCTGCGGTCTTATCACTGAGGGTGAGCGTTTTATGACGATGATTGACATTCAAGGGTTAGAGGACTTTTACGGCGATATGGACTTTAAGGTAGCGGGTACCCATAAAGGTATCACTGCAATTCAAATGGACCTTAAAATTCATGGGCTTACTCCTGAAATAATCAAAGAAGCACTTATGAAAACACAAAAAGCAAGGATTGATATTCTTGATAAAGTAATGCTTCCCGTAATAAGCGAGCCGCGGGAGGAGCTTTCAAAATACGCGCCTAAGATGCTTATAACAAAGATTGATGTCGAAAAAATCGGCGACATAATAGGCAAACAGGGCAAGGTTATTCAGAAGATATGCGCGGACTGTAACTGTAAAGTCGATGTTGAGGAAGATGGAACGGTATTCATTACGGCGCTAAATATTGAGGATGCAAGAACGGCTCTTGAAATTATCGAAACTATTGCAAAAGACCCTGAGATAGGTGCCGTATACAAAGGAATTGTGACACGACTAATGCAGTTCGGTGCATTTGTTGAAATTGCGCCCGGCAAAGAGGGGCTCGTTCACATAAGCAAGCTTGATGTAAAACGGGTTGAAAAAGTTGAAGACAGCGTCAATGTCGGCGACCAAGTTATAGTAAAGGTAATTGAAATTGACGACCAAGGCAGATTAAACCTTTCAAGACGGGATGCCCTTATTGAGATTGAGGGGCTCGTTCCGGAAAACGACGGTACAGAAGGAGCGAGACCGCAAAGGAAGGACTTTAACAGAAACAGCGGCAATAGAAACCGTCCCTCAAACAACAGAGGCGGCAACAATAGAAAATAAGCGTATCTTAGCATTTTAGTAAAAGAGGCGCGCTATGAGTTTTAGAAAACAGAGAAAATAAGCATAAAAGAGAGTAACTGCCCTAAAAGGGTTGTTTACTCTTTTTTGCTTTTAATGGCAAAGGAGCAAGACATATGATGAATAATCAAGGGAATAAAGAGAAGAAAGAGCAAATGAAAAAGCTGAATATTGCAGTTTTTGCTGTGCTATGCGTTGTTTTTATAGTTGTTGTGGGTGCGATTGTTTTTAAATCATATGGCGACGAGCTGATTGTCAAGTACAGCAGCAGTTCGGCGCTTAGGAAATCAGCAGACTCTCCGAAAAGCGTTATAAACATAAAAGAAAAACAATATTTGCTATGGATACATGAAATAAAAGAGAATAAAGAGCAGTATTTAGAGCGGAAAATTAAAATAGAGGGAATGTACGCAGTAAATACAATTGAGGACGAAACGCATCATCATGTATATAGGATTGGACCGGGCTGTTGCTCACACCACGGGGCAATGAGCGGGTTTGAGTTCATTTCTGACAACGGCGAGTATCCCAAAGAAAATGAATGGATTGAAGTAATAGGCACGCTAAAAGAGGTTGAGTATAAGGGAGAAAAGGTTCTTACGCTTCAAAATTCACAAGTTACGGTGAAACAGGAAAGAGGTTTAGAGGCTGTAAAACATTAAAAGCGCATAAAAGTCAGGCAATAGCTTACATATACACCCTAAATTACCTTGGCATTTTGCTATTTATTAAAGTATTCTATTGAAAAAATAATTCTCTTATGATAGTATAACAATAGATATTTATAATGTTTATGTGTGCTATATTTAGCAAATAAACATATTAATAAGAAGTTAAGAATTTAAATATGTAAAAATTGCGGTGAACACAATGAAAGAAAAAAAGATTATTAAAAGCGGACTGCCGTTTTTACTTTATATAATTGATATGGCTGCGCTGATATTAAGCGTTGCCATAGCCTATCTCTTTAAATTTGAGACATTTTCCGGACTTTTAGTTCAGCCGGGTAAAAAGTATATTTATTTTTTAATAACAGATATAATTGCAACAACCGTATGTTTTTCGGTGTTTCACATATACGGCAGAGTGTGGAAATACCCGAATATAAATGACTATGAAGATTTATTTTTGGGATTTTTAATCTCAAAGCTTATTTCAAACCTTGCTCTGTATAACAGTTGGGACACCGGATTTTTAACTTGGTTTTTGGCTTATGTTATAATCAGCGGAACGGCAATTATAACAATTCGGCTTATGCTCCGTTGGGGGTATAATTTCTCGCAATCCAGAAAAATATATGGCTATGAGGCGGAGCCGCCCGGCAAAATAAGAGTAATGATAATAGGTGCGGGTGAAGCGGGGCGTATGATTTTATCTGAATTTTCCGGCTCGAAATTTCAACATACGCATATAGTAGTTGCTATTATAGATGATAATAAGAGTATGCGCGGAAAATATTTAAGCGGCATTAAAATTTATGGCGGGCGTGAAAGAATTATTGAAGTGGCACTTGAGCTTAAAGTTGATGAAATATATCTTACAATGCCGTCTGCAAGTGCTAAAACCGTTAAAGAAATTCTTGATATTTGTAAAAATACTGACTGTAAGCTTAAAAAACTTCCGGGTATGTACCAGTTTATAAGTGGACAGTTCACTGCCACACAACTTAAAGATGTCGATTATGTAGATTTACTTGGCAGAGAGCCTATTAATGTTGATTTAACCCATGTTTTTGAATCTTTAAGAGGCAAAACAATCCTTATAACAGGCGGCGGCGGCTCAATAGGAAGCGAGCTTTGCAGGCAGATAGCCGCAAGCAAAGCAGTAAAACGGCTTATTATTTTTGATGTGGCTGAAAACGGTGCCTATAATATACAGCAAGAGCTTAAAGGTTGTTATCCCGATGTGGAGCTAATTACCCTTATAGGCACTGTAAGAGATGAGGGCAGGCTTGATGAGGTATTTAAAGAGTACCGCCCTGATATTATATATCATGCTGCGGCACACAAGCATGTACCGCTTATGGAAACAAGCCCAAAGGAAGCTATAAAAAATAATGTCTTTGGCACATTACGACTTGCAAAAGCGGCAGATAAGTACGGTGCATTATGCTTTGTCATGATTTCAACTGATAAGGCGGTAAACCCTACTAATGTTATGGGAGCATCAAAACGAGTTTGTGAGATGATAATACAGGCATTTAATAAAACCTCAAAAACCAATTTTGTTGCCGTTCGCTTCGGGAATGTTTTAGGCTCTAACGGCAGCGTTATTCCTT
>JAAZGX010000094.1 GCA_012511005.1 Clostridiales bacterium | reverse complement strand
TGCTTTGCATTTTGGAAAATCAAAGATTTTTCTGCAAGAACATTGTATCATCAAAACTCTGTGCTGCGGCACAGACAGCGGCTTTGCCGCTTATAAAGGCTTGCGCCTTTAGTTTTGTGTTATAATATATAAGTACAGCAATTCATTTTTTAATGCGCCTATATCGCGCGTTTTTAGCAGAAGGAGGGCGACTTGTGATTGAACTTGAGCACAAGATTAATGATTATGTAATGTGCAAAGACGATGTGTGTAAAATAATTGACATTAAAAAGATGGAGTTTACCGGCATTGACGAAAGAATGTATTATGTAGTGGAACCCGTTGGTGAGCAGTGCGCTCGTATATATGTTCCGGTTGATATGAAAGATGAGGATGCCGCTATTCGCAAAATACTTTCGGTTAATGAGGTAAATTCGATTATAGAGCGCTCAGAAAACCTTGAACTTACATGGGTTGAAGATGGAAAAGAGAGAGTTAATCATTTTGATAAAATATTACAAAATGGTGATATGGCAGAAATATTGTGGATGTTTAATATTTTAAAAGAGCGAAGGCAAGAGCTTGAAAATGAAGGTAAAAAGCTATATGTCGGTGATACGAGGATTTATGACACGGCAGAGAAAATGATTACCGAAGAATTTGCTTTCGTGTTAGGTATACAAAAAAACGAAGTTGAGTTATATATATTAGAGCGTTTAGCAAGTTGATTTATTACAGAAAAATGCCGCTGGGTTTAGCCAGGCGGTATTTTTTTAATATTTAATACTGTAATCTCCGCTTTTTAATGCATTAATAAAATCCTCTGTCGATTTTATTTCTTTATTAAAATACATGCCGCTTATTCCCGCATCCTCTGTTTGGTGAAAATCACTTCCCGCTGTCGTAAGCTTTTCGTATTTAGACGCCCAGACTTTAGCTATGTCGTTGTTGGAGTTGTGGCGCGGGTTGCCGTTAAATATTTCGTAACCGTCAAGATATTTTGAGTCTTTTATCCGTGAGCCAAATCTAAAAGGATGAGCCTGAATAACATAAAGCCCATGTCTTTTGGCAAGCGGATAAAAAGTGCGCAGTGACATTTCAGTTAAATGCCTGTTCTTCCTCAAAAATTTTTCGGTTATTCCATAAACTAAATAATCATTATCCTCACCGTTAAAATTGATTTCCATTGAAAGCAGTACATTAAGTCTGCCATTTGCTTCTGTTTTTATAAGCTCAAAACCGTCAAGAAAGAAATCAATAACTTTATTCCAATCAGAGGTACCGGACTTTCTTATAGTACTTTCGCTTAAATGATTAGTAATAAAAACTGTAGAGTAATCGTGTTTTAACATGAGCTTTGTAAGCTCCTTTGCGTCACACCTTGCGCAAGAGCTTACCTCGCTTGAATGGGCGTGTGTTTCGACAAGAAATTTTTTCAAAATAAAGCATCTCCAAGATTTTTCTAAAATTATACACCATAGCATCAAAAATGTCCATTTGCACTTGTAAAAATCCTGTAAAAATGTTAATATAACGGAAAGATAATGGGGGTTAAAGTATGGGAAAATTAAAAGTTGCAATAATAGGTACCGGTGGTATCAGTAACGAACATATTAAAGGATATCTTTCTGATAAAAATGTTGAGCTTTATGC
>JAAZGX010000093.1 GCA_012511005.1 Clostridiales bacterium | reverse complement strand
GCCAAAGACTATTGTGGTAGTATGTAAACGAACTATTGAAATAGTCTGGAGTTGATTTTATATGGAAGCAATAAAACTGTTTGACAGCGAGCATGAAATAAGGAGAAATCCTATTAAAAAGCAACCTGCCATTTACACCGACAATGGCGACTTACACGATGCTGATAAGGCTGTAAAAGACTTTGTAAAAGTTCACAAGGGCAATCTTAGCGAAGAAGAGAAAGATACACTTGGTGACTTGTTAGACCGCAGAGCAGCGGCTATTTCCGATGTCCTTGGTGTTAAAGTAAGTTCAGTCGTTGACCATAAAAAGAAATAAAGCACCTTTCACGGCTCGTCTTTGGACGGGCTGTTTTTCTTGCCCACACCCTAACTTTTAACGGCTCGGTTTATCGTTAAAAGATAGCCTGATTTTCGGTGCAACTTTTAACTATTACCTTTATTTTAACGATTTACCCCTCTCATAGCCCGGATAACCACCACGGTTCATATCAAGTGTCCTCCGAAAACGGCTACTCTAAAACACCAACTATTGCTACAAGGCGAAAAGCACAAAGCCCGAAAGTGGCTTAATTCAAGCACTTTCGGGCAAACAAAAAACCACCTGCTGACAAAATTCCTTTTATCAATAGATGGTATTTGATTTGGCGGAGGGGAGAGGATTTGAACCCCCGGTGCATCTCTGCACAATTGATTTCGAGTCAATCACCTTAAGCCGCTCGGACACCCCTCCGTGTATATTTTTACGCTAAATCATATTATCAGTTTTAAAGTTTCTTGTCAACAAAAATCAAAATTATAATTTATTAGTGATTTTTGTTAGAAATTCGTACCATATCCCTTGATTTATGTTTAATTTTGATATAAAATAATAATGGTTATTTATGGCGCATTAATTCTTTAAGGAGGAACAGAAAATGTCAGATATTTTTAACGATGACAGTGACCGCAACATTATTTTTGGAAGCACAACTGACCCTCAATTAGTCGGTTTCTCTTCAAAAATAACAGACCCCTCGTTTCTGCTTTATCAAAAAAAGACTGAAAAGTGGGCTTTGTTATTTTCGTTTGTTATTGCCGCAGCCGCACTTATTGGATTTCCGCTTTACGGAAGTAAAACAGGAAAGCTTGACTTTCCGCAATCTTTATACATAGGGCTTGTCTTAGCTTTAGTGTTCATTGTTATTTTAATCTTACAAACGATTAAAAGAAGAATTGATAAGACATGGGACGGTGTGGTTATTGATAAAAAGGCTTATACAAAAAGGGATTATGACGATAACGGGTCGGGAAGTATAAAGACTGAATATATGCTAAAAGTTAAAAAGGAGTCAGGTAGAATAAAAACGCATAAGTGGCATGATAATCCTGCATTGTATGATTATTATAACATTGGCGACAAGGTTCGTCATCACAAAGGTTTTCAATATTATGAAAAGCATGATAAATCGGACGATGCCCAAATACTTTGCTCCGCGTGCCTTACAATAAATGATATTGATGGCGACAGTTGCAAACATTGTAAATGTCCTTTGTTGAAGTAGCTTTTATTATTATAACACAAAACTAAAGGCGTAAGCCTTTATAAGCGGCAAAGCCGCTGTCTGTGCCGCAGCACAGAGTTTTGATGATACAATGTTCTT
>JAAZGX010000092.1 GCA_012511005.1 Clostridiales bacterium | reverse complement strand
AATTTCCCGCCCCCTTATCGCCTCAAAAGGAAAAAGAGTGCATAGAGAAAATGATGCAAAATGATTTAAAGGCAAGGCAGACACTAATTGAGCATAATCTTCGTTTAGTTGCCCATATTATAAAAAATTACTATTCTACATATAGCGAGCAGGAGGATTTAATTTCTATCGGCACAATAGGACTTATTAAGGCGATTAACAGTTATGACCCGAAAAAAGGAACAAAACTTGCAACATATGCCGCTCGTTGTATTGAAAATGAAATTTTAATGCATTTTAGAAATCTACGCAAAACCGCGCAAGATGTTTCTATAAGCGAACCTATAGACACTGACCCGCAGGGTAACCCGCTAACGCTTATGGATATAATTTATGTCGATGATACGATTGTGGATGAAATTGATTTAGCAAACCGTATTGCAAAACTGAATGAGCATATAAATAACCTCGAAAAACAGCGTGATAAAGATATACTTATTATGAGATACGGTCTAAAGGGCACAAAGCCTCATACACAGAAATGCGTTGCCGCCGCGCTTGGAATTTCAAGGTCATATGTTTCAAGGATTGAAAAAAGGCTGCTTTTAGAGTTGCGGGCAAAGCTGCAAGAATTAAATTGATAACTTTATATATTTAATTTACTCATCGTTTTAGCACTCCGGAGAAAACAGAATTTGAAGCATTGTAACAATATCCTTGTTATCAACAGTAGGCAAAAACGAGAAATTAAACTTAACATATTCTTGCTCACATTCTGAGCTGACTAAAACGCGCGCACTGAAAAACGCATTACAATTCATACCCTTTGATTTCGCATAGCTTGTTGTAATTGCCTCTACATCATCTTTGTGAATAAATTTTCCAAAATCAAGTCTCTTTTTTGAAATAAAGTCGTTTAAGCTATAACCTAAAACTCTTTTTACATTGTTGGAATATGTAATACCGCCCGTAATAAAGTCCTGCTGAATAATAAGGCAATTACTTTTATTAAGCGCAAAAACAAATGAAACAGGGTTAATAATCGAAGCTGTTTCCACTTCCCTCTTTTGCTGTTCGTGTTCTGTATATTGCTTATTAAAGTGCGCAAACAGGTCGTCTGTTCCCGCAATTATCGGCTCATAAACGCTAAAACTCATACAGTCATAGCTGTAAAGTGTTTCAGCGTTTATTTCTGCAAGCTCATCGGGTATCGTGATAATCGGCGTGTAGTAAGATAGGTTTTTTATTGTGTCTGAAAGGAATTCCGGCGGATAAAAACCTGTAAAAGCCTTTTCCGCAAACTCGCCGGCTAATACAATCCTATCGAACAAGCCTTCACCCATACATAGCATATCTAAATATTTATCACAAACAAGATATGCACCTAAGCTAAAACCAAACATCCTTACACTATCAGCAAATGCCTTTAAGTTGCGCCATGAAATATTTTCAAGGAATTGCTGCGGCAAACAAAGGCAAATATAACCGCAAGCTTGCGGATAAGCATCATAAAAAACCGAGAGCTGCTGAAGAATTGCCGGAATATCAGATACAGAGAAAAGTGTAAATGTAGATAATACGGGTGAGACGCCTGTCTTTTTAATTAGTTCGTCCGCTATATTTATAAGTTTTTTTATTTGAATTATTGACGCCTTCTTTTTATTCTTCACTAAGGTAAACATATCTCTGAAAACATCAGAGGGTATTGGAAGCATATCACCTAACACAGAAAACGGAAGATAATCATAACAAACGAGCGTGTCCGATTTTTTGTCAAACACCGGAATAAAACGCTCTGCCGATTTTGTACTGTCATCTTCTATTATTTGTACATCATAGAAAAGTGTTTCCTCGAAATATTTATAATTTCCAATTGAGGAATTATAAAATGTATACATATCACTCCCGTTTAATTTCGATATGTCGGAAGCATAGGATGCTTGGTTAAGAAGCTCCCTGTAACTCAAACCGTCATCAGGGTAACGGGATACACCTATTGTTGCCGTAATAGTATCCGTACCTGTCGCAGTTTTATATTCTTCTCTTAAATTTTTATGAAGATTTTCAACAAATAAAACAGCGTCAAGCTTCCGTTTAACATTCTTTAAGAATATGCAAAATTTATCACCGCTTAAACTGCAAGTAAAACAATCTTTATCTTTTGTAAATTCGGTAATTCTCTCAGCCATACTTTTAATAATATTATTACCAAATTCATAGCCTGCTGTATTGTTTATACATGTCATACCATCAACATCAATATACAGCATAAAACAAACGGTATCCTTTTTAGCTTCGTATAAATATGCCTCAACATCTTTTCGCATTTCATCTTCTACGGGAAGCCCTGTAAGCAAATCGTGCGTCTTAAATTTCGGTTTTGTTTCTTTTACAAATATTGAGCTGTCGTAACCATTAAAAGATGCGCATATGCCGGTTAAATCTCTATTTTTATCCGTAATAAATGTAACAGAGCCTGCAACAAGGAATTCTTGTTTGCTCTTAGTTATAATACGAAACTCAGCTCTCGTCTTTTTATAACCTTTCTTTGCAAGTTCGCAAAATTCCTCTACCGTAAAACTACGAGAAAAGGACGGTAAATCGTCTTTATGACAAGTCTCTGTAATTTGCGCCAACGCTTCCGATATATTTCTTGGCAAATAGCCAAACAGTTTCGCCCAATTGCCCTTGTGCAAAGTAAAGTCATCGTTCTCAAAGTCTGCTTCAAAAATAACGTCGTAGGAGTTTGTAATGGTTTGCGCATACTTTGTAATAACAGGGCTTAATGAATTGTCATCCTTCAATTCCGTTACTTTATCTGTTACAAGGTCAATGTTACCCATAACCTTATCTTCCAATTCTAAAGTTACCGGGTCGCTCTTGAATTCTTCCTCTATTTTTTTGTAATCGGCAAGACACCATTCAAAACATTTCATTATTTGTGATGAAAACGCCCCGCAAGCTCCTGTTTTAATGAGGTTAACAGCTTCTTCATGTGAAAGCGCATGCTTGTACGGACGGTCACTCGTAAGCGCGTCATAACAATCCGCAATAGAAACAACTTGCGCGCTTATCGGAATTTCATCACCTTTCAGCCCGTTGGGATATCCCTTACCATCCCACTTTTCGTGGTGGTTAAGGCAAATTTCCCGACAATATTGAAAATAGACATTATCCCCTATTCCGTCAAGCATATTTAAAAGACGCACACCCTTTGTAGTGTGTGTTTTCATAAGCTCAAATTCTTCCCTTGTAAGCCTTGCCGGTTTTAGCAAAATGGCGTCGGGAATAGAAATCTTGCCGATATCATGAACGGCTGACGCAAGAGAAATGATTTCAATCTGCTCCTCTGTGAGATTATACTCAGGACATTCCGTAGCGACAACCTCAAGCAAGGTTTTTACAAAGTATCTAATTCTTTTAATATGCTGACCGGACTCAACATCGCGACTCTCAATCGCCGCAACTAAAAGCTCTATAAGGTCAAAGTTCAGTTTGTGCATCTTTTGTGTCTGTTCGCGCAATTTGCTCGCCTGCATCATAAGCCGCTTGCTATGTATATGTGTAAGGTTACCTATTTGCGTTTTTAATTTATGCATAGACACAAGATTTGAAAGCCTTTTTAGTACAAGCTCCTCCGAAATAGAGTCGGAAATAATATCGCTTGCAAGGTTTTCATAACCTAATTTATTAAACTCTGTATATGCCTCAAACGAGGTAAAGGCAATAGGGACAGTTTCAAGAAGCTCCTGTTCAGAAATACGATTAAGAAGCCATGATGTATTAAAATCGTCAGAAAACTTGTCAAAAACGAAAACCGTTACCGATGATTTATAAGCCTCTATACTGTTATATGAAGAAACATCATATTGACATTTGATAAGCTTATAATTGTCTTCAATTAGTTTAACAAGACTAACTTGGGAATCATAATCGTTGCTAAACATAATAATAGTTTGATTATGCGTACGAACCACCCCTCAGAACAATATGACAAAAAACATCAATTAATATTAGCATTTTTGTATATACAAGTCAACCTAAAACACCATTTTTTTGTTGTCGATAATATAAAATTGACAAAAAAGAGCGGGCAAATAGCAGTAATTGTTTATTTAATGGTTTTTCGACTATAGAAGTGAATTATAGAAGTAGAAATATTGACTTTGAATTAGGTTTGTGTTATATCTATAAAAGCGAAAAGGATATTTTTTTTAGCAATTAACTCTATTGTTTTAATAAGTTCCTCCTGCAAAGTGACAATATTCGCAAGTACTCTTTATAAGGCGGCAAATGTTGCACCTTATAGATTGGAGATATAATGAAACAAACAGAAAACCTTAAATT
>JAAZGX010000091.1 GCA_012511005.1 Clostridiales bacterium | reverse complement strand
GGCGCAAGTCCCATAAGCTTTTTTATAGCCTCACCCGTTCGCCCTTTTGACCGCGCCTCAAGCGACTTTCCAAGAAGAATAAGCGTAATTATAACGCCTGCTGATTCAAAATAAAGCGAATGAACAGCAGAACTGTCGCCGCCTATTATCTTAGTCACATTATATATACTAAACAGTGCCGCCGCCGAAGTGCCTATTGCTATTAATGAGTCCATATTAGGACTTAATTTTACGAGCGACTTAAAGCCGACCGTATAAAACTTATACCCAATACCCATAACGGGCAGAGTAAGAAAAAGCTGTATGAGGGCATATGCCAACGGGTGACTGTCGGGAACGAGTGCCGTTGGAAACGGTAAATTTATAAATGTAACCATAGGCGCCATCGCTATATAAAACAGCGGAGCGGAAAAAATAACGGAAGATATAAACTTTCTTTTGAGCGTTCGTGCAGATTTTTCCGCCTGACTTTCTACTTTTTCTGATTTATCATTCTCCGGTATATTAACGGTATAACCCGATTTCTCCACAGCCTCTTTTATTGCGGATATTTTTATTTTTGACGAATCATATGTCACAAACGCCTTGTCCGTTGCGGGATTAATAGATACTTTTTCAACACCCGAAAGACCTCCTATTGCCTTTTCCACGCGTAAAGCGCAAGCCGTGCAGGTCATTCCGCCTATATCAATTGAAATATCAGTATTATCTTTAACTTCTTTTGCACCGTATCCTGCTTTTTCAATAGCCTTTTCTATATCGTTTCCATTTATAACAGCATCGTCAAACTCAACGAGCAATTTTTCGCTCGCTAAATTTACATTCGCTTTTATTACTCCCTCTAACTTGCCCGCCGTCTTTTCAACCCTTTGCGCGCAGGCGGCGCAAGTCATTCCTGTAATGTCAAAAAACTTTGAAACCATACAATTACCCCCCCTATTTTATAGACAGCAGATTTTATAAATTAAAAACTCCATAATCAGTACAAGCACTGATAAAATAACTCTCCATTTGTATGGATAAAGGTTACATTTTATAACCTTTCTTGTAAAGATTAAATGCGTTAAACTGTTGTGATTTTTTTCTTGTTATGATATATTATTCTTATTATAAATCTCTATTTCATACGAAAGAGAAAGGAATGAATTCGATGAATCATCTTACAAGCCACATAAAGACGCTTATGGAGAAAGTGAAATTCAAAAAAGAAGCTGTTCTTGCCGTAAACGCAATAGAAAATCGTCTTGATACCGATAAAGCGTTTAGCGAGAAGTTTGACAAGGTTGTTTATGACTATATGTTCAATGATGTGCCTATGGATAATAGTCTTGCTGCCTTAGGTAAAATTTCTGCCGAGTTCGGGGAAAATGTATTCACCTTAAACCTTGTATTTTTATTAAACAATACAGAGGAGCTGTTTAACAGATATAAAAAAGAAGGGAAGAGTGAAGAAATTTATTGGGACACTATGGAGGATTTCCGCTGCAAGCTCCTTGAATGTATGGAGTGTGAGGGCGTACCGGGATTGTTCGTACCAAGTTGGTACAATGGTTTTTTCAAAATGACGCGCTTTGCTTTAGGAAGATTTCAATATGAGGTTTCAAAATTCGAGCATGAGGGCGGCTATACTACTAAAAACGGTCATTTCTTAGAGGACGGTTCCCCTATAATTAACTTTCATATCCCGTCGTCAGGCGTTAGTCTTGTGGATGAAATTAGGTTCGACTCTTATAAGAAAGCTTTTGCTTTTTACAAACACTTATTCGGCGGCGACAAAATTGTTATGTGCTGTAACTCGTGGCTTTTATACCCCGAGCAGGAAAAATTTCTCCCCAAAAACTCTAATATTCTTAGATTTTTAAGGGATTTTGAAATTGTTTATTCAAAGGAAAAGGACGACTTCGGCGATGCGTGGCGCATTTTCGGTAAGCATGCTGATTTACCACCGGAGCAGCTTCCGAGGGATACAACGCTTCGCAAGGCATATGCCGACTGGATGTCAGCGGGCAACAACACGGGTGCGGGCTATGGGGTTATTGTGTTTGACGGCGAAAAGATAATTACATGATAAAAGGAGATAAAATTGGATAGATTAGTCTCAAAGCCGGATGTTGACGGCGTGTTTATAGGTCCTCACGACTTGTCAATAAACATGGGGATACCGGAGGAATATGACAGCGGTGAGTTTGAGGCTTATGTAGAGAAAATTATAAAAGTATGCAATAAACATAAAAAAGGCATAGGCAACCATTTTTCGGGAAATGTTGAAAAACAAATCCAATGGGCGAAAAAGGGCATGAATATTG